>JBHIVS010000197.1:0-4987 GCA_041987885.1 Pseudobdellovibrionaceae bacterium
CCTCAGGAGATTTTAACATTAGATAAACTAGAAAAGTGGATAAGAAGGTTCCTTTTTCTATTTTTTGATCTACACGTGAAATTTTATTTCCATGCTTAATGGTGCCAGTCATTTGCTGATTTCTAAATTTCATATCGATGAGCTTAGATTCCTTACTATTTAAGGACGTGTATTCATAAGAAATGGGATTTAATTTTTCGTCAGCAAATGCTTTCAAACTTTCGGTTGTTTCAGAATCACCTTTTCCAGTTTTAATAAGATAAGTAGATTGAAATTGTTTCTTTTTCGCATCGAATTTGTACTGATTTACGACGTAGCCTATATGTTGATTTCCAGAGACTATCTTGTAGTAACCTTCAAATAATACATCAGCAAAAGACATAGAAGGAATAAGTCCAAAAAATAGGATCAGAATTAACTTTAATTTATGCTGGACCATAGTCGAACACCTCTGAGAGTTATGGATTAAAGTCTGTCACTTACGATAGGATGAAGTCAAAGTTTTCTAGGTCGAGTTATAAGCAGTCGAGTCCTAAATAATTGATGTTACGAAATTAGCAGTAAAGAATAGAAAAACGATGTTCAATGCACGCAGCACATTTTCAATAGGTCTAAGAAATCAAAAAGGGCAAATTGCTATTTTTGTCGCCTTGATTTTTCAAGTTCTGTTTCTATTTTTTGCGATGGTGATAAATGTTGGCTTACTTGTTCATCACAAAATCAACCTGCAAAATTCTGTGGATTTAGCCGCCTATTACGGAGCAATGAAGCAGGCTCAAACCATGAATGCAATTGCTCATACAAATTATCAGATTCGCCAGAGTTGGAAATTATTAGCTTGGCGCTATCGAATGATTGGTTCGGCAGGGGATTTTACAGAGCATCCTTTTAAAAAAACGACGGTGCCCCCTCAGATTGTCGGGGGAGATGCTGACGATATTGGAACTAGCAATCCGAAATTTTATGAAGCTCCTGCTTTTTGTGCCAGCTATGTTCCTTTTAAGCCCATGCCTCCTGGGGAGAACACCTGTAAGGATATGGCGAATTATTCAGGGGTTAGTTTCTTTACAGTTCCTAAAGTTATTATCGATTTGCCGAGTATATCTGGAAAAGTAGCGGCTCTTACCCAAGCTTATTTGTCAGCAGCGCAAAATCGATGTCAGGTAACAGGACCTTTTAATTATAAATTGCTGGGGCAATTTGTTGTGGGATTTATTCAAGATCAAAAATCACGGATGGAACTTATTTCTGTTTTATCCCAGTCAATTTCTCCTGCTGATCCTAAGGCTGACTTTTATGATTTAGATGGGAAAAGTGTGACTGAAGGAATTCGCAATACTTTGTCGAATAATTTAACGGCGGCAAATAATGCTACATTGCAATTTGAAACTTATAATTCATTGGGACATGATTCTTGCAATCGCACAGGAGTAGCTGCGGGAAATCCTGCAAAGTGGCTTGTTCCGATTCGTGTTCAACCTGCATTTAGCTATGTAGATGCTGATTGCAATGGCGGATTAAAGCCCGAAGGCCGAGAACTTAATGCGGCCAATATTCCAAGGTACACAGTAAATCCTCCGAATCTATTGCAGACAGAGATTGATAAATTATCAAAGTATATTGGTGTCCAGTCAGTCTTTACTAGTACTTATAATTATTCAGTGGGAGTTGAGAAGAATCCATGGTGTGTAGCCTATATGGGCGTTAAAGCAACAACCAGTCCAAAAATTCCTTTTTCTCCTTTTGGGGCTGTTACTTTAAATGCGAGGGCTTTTTATAAACCCTTCGGAGGAAGAATCGGACCGTGGTATTACAAAAATTATCCGACGAGTTCTTCGCAAGGATCTATGGGCTCTCCGAATGATAAAGTGGATATGAATTATCCTCCTCGTGCCACTGGAAATATGACTACGATCGGAAGCCCTACGGATCCAACAAGGGCAGCAAATTACAGTCGTTTTATCGGAGATAAATTTGGTCTAAAAAGTAAACGAGTCTTGGGGCAATATGGGGCTGCCATATACAAGCTTGATGCGGATTGGGCGCAAAAGGCTTTACAATATAATGCAAGTAATGCTGCTGACTATGGAGATGGTGCTCCGAATTTTAATCATTGGAATCATGTTCCTTTTGATTTTTATCACCGTGGGAAAAGTCAGGATTTATTATCATGGAATAGTGACAAAGATGAACCTTCGCGCTTTAGAACAATAGAGCTTGCTGCGATTCTTCCAGATCCTTTTGATTTAGCGTACTATTCAATAGAGCCAGATTTTTATCATAACTATTATGAGAAAATTCAAAAAGGTCTGCTCGCGGGTTCTGGTGCTACCTATTACAGTGATAATAGAGAATTTTTAGGTGATATTGGAACCCACAAGGGCTCTACAAATGGAGCTAATTGGGATAAATTTAGCGTAAAAGATCAGTATGCTGTTGTGAACAGAGATCTTACGAGTGGATTTTTAAAAGGTATCCAATTTGATATTGATACCAAACTCACTTATATCTCCAAAAATTGGATGGATGTTTTAACGTCTTGGGCTCCGTTGAGTTTAAAAGATTACTCTCTAGATCCTAAGCGTTTTGGAAAATGTCAGGTTTTCCCTTCTGGAGTTCAACCCGACGGAAATGGAGATGCCACCGTGCCGACTTCTGGAAATTGTGTAGCTGGTGGATCTACCGGCTATTCGGTTAAAATGGTTCACCCAGAGATCTTTACAAAAACACTAGAGCTGGGTGGTGCCGGCATCTCGGGTCAGATCCTGAATCCTCCCGCAGATTTTTAATATTATCTCAAATTGAGACAAGCATAGATTATTTCAAGATCTCTCTCTGAAAGACCGATAAGATCTAAGTAGGGGATGCATATGTCTTATCAGTCTTTTTTAAATGCAATAGTCATTGTATTATCGTTGCAAATTTCTTTTGCGGGAACGAGCTTTGCTGAAGAAGCGGCGGCAGAAACTCCAGTTGCTTTAAATTATTATAAAGGACATCCAGTTGCACTTTTATCAGATATAGAAACAGTAGCGAACTTGCATCCAGCTGGAGCTGAAGCGCTTATGGCTGATCTGAAAAAAATGGCAAATTCTTATAAAAGAAATCAGCTTTTCTGTAGTAAATCTCAAAGTGCTGCCTCAGCATTCTGTCGTGAAAAAACAAGCCCTAAACTTCAAGAAATTTTAAATATCGTAAATACAGCGTCCTCGACAGTAAATATGTCAGGTATTTTGGATGCCTGTAGTGAGTTAGGAAAAATGGCAAACTTGGTAAATACAGGTTTGACTGCTTATACAACAACCTGTTCGGGATTAAGAGGAACCTGTACTGCTTTTTGTTCGAGTGTGCAAAAAGTAGTAGAAAAGATCGTTGCTACAAAAGGACAAGTTGGCGAACTTAAGTGTACTCCAGGGGCGACTATTTGCGAGGCAGGATTAGAAGCAGCGAGAACAAAATTATCCAAGACAATTTCGACGATTGAGACAGAGGAGTTATCAAACAAGACAAATGAGACTTCGATTGCTGGAAAATCAAAAGCTTGTGAGTATGACTATGGAAACATGGTGACATCGGCGACGATGGGTATGATCCAAATGGTAAACTCTATGAAGCAGGCTAAATCTTGTACAGATGCTGCTGATGGAACGGGTGTTGATAAATGTCTAGATGCCGAGGTCGCGAAAACAGATAGAGAATGTATCTGTAGATTTTATCCAAGAACGGCGGGTTGTGATTCTGCGCTGTCGGCAACAAGTGCTTCAAATGAAAGTTCAAAATTGATGTCAGCCGCTATTGATAAAAAGAAAGAAAAAGATTTGGGTGCTTTGTCAGGTGCTGATGAGGATAGTATTTCGCCTGTAGCTAATAATGCTTCTGGATCAGGTATGGCCGGTGCGCCAACTGGTGGCGGAGGAGGATTTGGTGGCGGTGGCGGCGGTGGTAGTGGTTCTGGTGGCGAAGGTGCTGGTGGACCTGGTGGCAGTCCTTTAAATTCAAAAATTATAAATGGCTTTTCTGGTGGCGGCGGAGGCGGCTTCGGAGGAAGATCTTCTGCTTCAACGGATGCTTATCGTGCATATTTGCCAGGTGGAAAAAAAGATCCAGCTTTAAATGTTGCTGGCCAAGAGCTGTGGAAAAAAGAAGTGACTGGTCAAGGTGGTAAGTCCAACTGGGATAAAGTGCGCGATCGTTATAGAGACAATCGTTCGACTTTAATTGGAAATTAGGAGACCTAGTATGATAAAAAATCAAATCACACTTATATTGTCCTCTATATTTTTAACGAATGTATCCATGGCAGCGGACTCACAGGAAGAGGCTATTTCTTCAAATGTGAATCAATCTGCAAAGATTGTAAGTGATGCCGCAGCCGCAGCATCCAGTGCGGCAACACAAAGTGTGAAAGATAATGCCGATAAATCTAATTCAATGAATAGCATGGCGGCCATTACTCAAGCTTTAACTGGTGGATTAATGGCGATACAGAGTAAGCGAGATTTTGCTATTTGTTCTTCTAGTCAAAGCTATGGACATTGTGTAACTGGAGCTATTTATGCAGGAATGAGTATTTTATCCTTCATGCAAGCGACAGAACATAAAAAGGCGGCGCAGAATGCCGCCAATACTTCTTCTCTTACTGATGGTCTGAGTGGAGACGCCGGTAATTTATCTATGGGGCTTTTAGATCCAAACTCAGCAAAAATCGTAAGTTCACAGTTGGATGGCAAAGGCTTAGAGGATCTTGGTTATTATAATTCTAAGACGGGAAAAATCACTGCACCCAATGGAAAAAGCTATAATGTTTCGAGCTTTAGTTCTGCGGCTAATATGAAGGCTGCTGGTTTTTCAGATTCCGCTATTGCTGGAGCGTTAAAAAAATATGAACAGATCGCAGGAGCTGCGGAAAAAAAAGTAACTGATGCAGCAGGAATGTCTTTATCTGGTGGTGGTGGCGGTAGTTCTGTTGCTTATGTAGATGAAGAAT
>JBHIVS010000198.1:0-4959 GCA_041987885.1 Pseudobdellovibrionaceae bacterium
ACTGGTACTCCATTCATGCTGTATAAGGATGCTTGTAACAAAAAAACTAACCAGAAGAACTTGGGTGTCATTAAATCCTCTAACCTTTGCTGTGAAATTGTTGAATACTCTTCCCCGGAAGAGTACAGGACCTAGCTCGTCGCTTCTTAATTTGGAAGAAATTCGTGATAGAATTAATCAACAAAAAAACGCTGATTTTTCTTTCGAAATTAATAAAAATGGCCAAGATTTTTACGTTAATGGACGTCGTTTAAAAAATCAGAGCGTCTATGCTATTGTAGACAGTGGCTCCTATATCAATGAAAAACTTGCTTTATTTAGAGCGAAATTTTTAAAGGTATTTATTCCTACGGCTTTGATTTCTTTGCTGATTGGTTTTTTATTAGCTTATAAATTTACTAGACCTCTACGTGATATTCTTCAGTCTATTACGAGCATGGAAAAGGGATCTCTTTCAACACGTATTCCTTTGTCTGGGACCGGAGACGAAATTGAAGAAATTAAAAAACATTTTAATTCTTTGTTGGATAAAATTCAGAGTTTAGTAAATGGTCTGCGCGATGCCTTTGATAATTTGGCTCATGATATTCGTACACCTGTGACGCGTTTGCGGGGAAGAGCCGAGATTACTCTCAATGATGACAGTAGTGATCTTGAGACCTATAAAGATGCCCTGCAAACTTGTTTTGAAAATTCGGATAAAATTCTCAGCTTTTTACAAACTTTGACGGATATTACTGAGGCTGAACATCGCTCTCGCGATTTGCGAATTCAGAAAATATATATCAGTGATTTGATCAATGAAATGGTCGATTTGTATGAGATGGCTTTTGAAGAAAAGGAAATCCAACTCCTTAAGCAATTGGATAAAAACGACTGGGCTATGATTGATCCAAAATTAATCAGTCGAGTTATTGCTAACTTGTTAGATAATGCGCATAAATTTTCTCCGGCTGGTAGTAAGGTGATCATCGAAACAATAAACTCGATAGAACATGTTATTATTAGGGTTACGGATGAGGGTGTGGGCATTGCTCTTGAAGAACAAAATCTTATCTTTGATAAGCTTTATCGTTCGGATAAAAGTAGAACTGAATATGGTATGGGACTCGGGCTGACCTTTGTGAAGGCGGTCGTAAGTGCACATGATGGCAAAGTTTCGGTAAGAAGCCCAGTCAAAGATGGCCATGGAACTCAGTTTGAAGTTTTACTTTATAAAATGCGCTAAAGAATTAAATTCCTAAATAACTTTTTTGAATTTCATCGTTATTAAGTAGTGCCTGTGCAGAGTCTTGGATGGTGATTTTTCCACATTCAAGAACATAGGCACGATGGGAAATCTTTAGGGCCATTTTTGCATTTTGTTCTACTAATAAAACAGAGATGCCTTCAGAGTTCACTTTTTTAATAATTTCAAAAATCTTTGCAATAATAAGGGGAGCCAGCCCTAACGAAGGTTCATCCAATAATAGTAGTTCTGGTCGAGACATTAATGCTCTGCAAATTGCTAGCATTTGTTGTTCTCCTCCAGAAAGAGTGCCGGCTTGTTGCTGCATTCTTTCTTTTAAAATTGGAAAAAGATCTAAATATACTTCAACATCTTTGGATATTTGGGCTTTGTCCGTTCTTGAGTACGCACCTAGTTCGAGGTTCTCTAAGACCGTCATTTGAGAGAAAACGCCACGTCCTTCTGGCGAGTGACCAATGCCTAGGTTGACTCTTTTAAATGAGGGAACAGAAGAGATATCCTGATTCTTAAAAGTAATTTTTCCACTAGAGTTTCTAAGTCCTGAAATTGCACGAAGAGTTGATGTTTTTCCAGCGCCATTAGATCCAATCAGAGAAACAACTTCGCCTTTTTTTACTTCAAAAGAGACATCTTTTAGAGCGTGAATTGCACCATAAGAAAGATTTAAGTTTTCGACTTTAAGGATTGTCTCACTCATACAGACTCCTGATCTACGCCTAGATAAGCTTCAATAACTTTTTGCGAGGATCTGACTTTCTCTGGGGTTCCGTCTTCGATTTTTACGCCGTGGTCTAAAACTAAAATGCGCTCGCAAATTCCCATAACGAATTTCATGTCATGCTCGATCAACAAAACTGTAAGTTTAAAATCTTTTCTAATTTGTGAAATTGTATCCATCAACTCTTTTGTTTCAGAGTGATTCATTCCTGCTGCAGGTTCATCTAATAAAATTATTCTTGGATTTGTTGCCAAAGCACGTACAATTTCTAGCTTGCGCTGTTCGCCATAGGGAAGGGAATTAGCAGGCTCCTGAGCTTTTTGATCTAGTTTAAATATTTTTAAAAGATGCAGAGCTTTGTCCGTCATTTCTTTTTCTTGAGCTCTAAATTTTTTAGTTTTTAAAAAAGCTGAAGCTAAAGAGTATTTAACTGATTGATGTTGAGCAATCATTACATTTTCTAAGACTGTCAAATTCCCGAAAAGACGGATATTTTGAAAAGTACGAGTGATTCCTAATTTAGAAATTTCGTAGGGTTTTTTTCCGGTGTAGTTATGGCCATCAACAAGCAGAGATCCCTCTGTGGGCCTATAGACTCCCGTGATCATATTAAAAGCGGTTGTTTTTCCGGCTCCATTTGGTCCGATGAGACCAACAAGATCGCCTTCGTGAATTTGGAAGTTTAAATTATCAACTGCTTTTAGTCCGCCAAATTTAATAGAGATATTTTTAGCTTCTAGTAGAACGTTTGCCATATTTTCTCCAAAGATCGCCAAATTCAATATTTCCAAAAAGACCTTGCGGACGTAGAATCATCATCAGGATAAGTAGCAGAGAATAAATAATCATTCGCAAATCTATGCCCGTTAAATTCTGAAGAGGACGAAGTGCTTCCGGTAAAACAGTTACAATAACTGCTGCGACGATAGAGCCAGACATAGAGCCCATTCCTCCTAGTACAACCATAATCACAGCGTTTACGCTTTGTAAGAAAGTGAAAGAAGAAGGGTTGATGAAATTAGTAAAGTGAGCAAATAAAGCTCCTGCGATGCCAGCAAAGAAGCTAGAAATAACAAACGATGTTACTTTCATTTTTGTTGTATTAATACCCATGGCTTCGGCGGCGATTTCGTCTTCACGGACGCTTAGAAGGCCTCTGCCATAACTTGAGTGCATGAGTCTCCAGATGGTGTAAAAACAAATTACTAACCACACCGATGCAATTGCAAATGAAATCGGAAAATTACCAAAAGATGGAATTCCAGAAAGTCCTCTGGGTCCACCTAAGAAATCCATATTTAATAATGAAACACGAATGATTTCTCCGAATCCCAAAGTGACAATTGCCAAGTAATCACCTTTGAGTCTGAGAGAAGGAAGACCAACGATAAACCCCGCGATGGCGGCGGCTACTCCTGCTGCGATGATATAAATAAAATTTTGCACGACCACAAGCTCAGGAGGTAAAATTTTAAATTGTGTGGATAGATAGGCTGCCATATAGGAACCAATAGCCATAAATCCTGCATGGCCCAATGAAAATTGTCCCGTATAGCCATTGATTAAATTTAAGCTCATCGATAACAAACAATTAACAGAGATAAATAAAATGATAAGTTTAAAATAGCCATTGAGAGAAAAATCAATTCCGAATCCCAGAGTTAATAAAAATGCGAGAGCAATTGCGGGGCCTTTGAAGCTGTTCATTAGACCTTCTCCACCGTATTTTTACCTAGTAGTCCCGTAGGCTTAAAAATTAAAATAACAATTAAAATTCCAAAAGCTAAGGCGTCTCTATAGGTGCTGGATAAATAGCCGACGACCATTTCTTCTGAAAGTCCCATGATCATGGCACCAAGAACTGCGCCACCTACGCTGCCAATGCCTCCAAGTACGGCGGCAACGAAGGCTTTTAATCCGATCATCATTCCCATTAAAGGTTCAATTTTTGGATACTTCATTCCAACTAAAACACTGCCTACACCTGCAAGTGAAGAACCAATAATAAAAGTAATAGTAATAATGCGATGAGGATTAATTCCCATAAGGGAAGCGACATTAGCATTTAAAGAAACGGCGCGAATGGCTTTGCCAGTTTTTGTGCTTTTTAAAATAAATTGAAGTAATAACATGGCGACGATGCTGACGCCCAAAACAGTTAAGTCAAAGGTTCTAATTTCAATATTTCCAGAACTGGCTAGAACTTGATCTTTCATGACTTCGGGAAATACTTTAGGATCAGCTCCGAAAATTAATTGACCAGAGTATTGCAATAGTAAGCTGACTCCAATAGCGGTGATAAGAACATTTAGGCGGGGAGAGTTGCGAAGAGGACGGTATGCTAGGCGTTCGATGGTAAGTCCTAAAAGACTGCATGAAATCATCGAAATAAGAATCAGAAGAGACACAGACATGATACCAGGATGATTTTCTAACCCTAATATTTTTGCAGCATAAAAGGCTGCGAAAGCTCCCACCATATAAACATCTGCGTGGGCAAAGTTGATCATTTTCAGGATTCCATACACCATCGTGTATCCAAGGGCAATGAGGGCGTAGATTGAACCTAGGCTTACCCCATTGATAAGGTGTTGTATGAAATCCTGCATAGAGCTCCTTATGGCGAGATCGTTGTGATGAACTTTCTCTTTTTATTTTCCACCTGAATGACAACGGCACTTTTTACAGCGTCTCTATTTTCATTCAAAGAGATTTTACCAGTTACTCCGTTAAAATCTTTGGTGTTTTTTAGTTCATCACGAATTGCTTTTCCTGACAAGTCGGGGGCTCTTTCAAGAGCAGCAAAAAGAATTTTAGCTGCGTCGTAGCCAAGCGCCGCAAATGCATCCGGCGTTTCATCGTATTTACTTTTAAATTTTTTGATAAATTCAGTGACGGCTGGAGCCGTTGAATCAGTCACATAGTGATTTGAATAGTAGTTACCTTCAATAGCATCTTTACCAATTTCAAATAGCTTCTCAGAGTCCCATCC
>JBHIVS010000199.1:0-4956 GCA_041987885.1 Pseudobdellovibrionaceae bacterium
TCTCTGTTCACCGCCTCTGACGAAGCAGCTCTAAAAACCTTTAATGCAATTACACCGGCCTATCCAGACAGGATTTACGACTTTTACAAAATCGACCGCTTCATCACTCCAGGCTTCGCGTTTGTGGATGCGCCTCTTTGGAACGAGGACATTTCTAAAATGTTGATCGATCTTGGGCCACAGAAACAAGTCAACGTCATTGTAGTCATTGCAAAAACTAACGACAGAAATTATGTGTCAGCGCTGAGAACTAAGTGGGAAGGCGCAAACAAAAATGATGTCGTTGTAGTAATTGGAACACTTGACGGCGCCAAAATTGAGTTTGTTGATGTTATCACATGGTCAAAAAACGAAATTTTTAAGGTAGAACTGATTGACAGATTGCAGGATCTCAGAATCGTCTCAAGAGAGCCAGTTCTTTCCGCGGTCAAAGATCAGATTGAAAAGAACTTTGTGCGTCGGCGGATGCGAGAGTTTGAGTACCTTAAGGGTGAAATAGATGTATCACTTGTTGTAGTCGGAGTGACCACGATCATTCTGGTGGCCCTAAATGTGGCGGCGTTAGCAATGTTCAACGGAAAATTCAGTAGGGTCTCCAGAAGACGCAGCGCATGGTGATCAACCCGCTTTTTACCATGTTCGGCATCACGAATTTTTCTTACAATCATCATCACAAATTCATCACTGGAGTTTTCTAATGAAACAAACCCGCGGTATTGCAAACCTGCCCGTCATCATCGCACTCGTGTTCGCAGCACTCGTGCTGGCGTTCTCTTACATCAGCGCTGCCAATTATGGCAATAGAACTGAAGTCAGCCTGAAGGCGAAGATGGAAGACAACGAGAACATCTACGCCAACGGCACCCAGGCAATCATGGAGATTGCGCAAGTTCCGGCAATGTACAAGAATGATCTGCTTGAAGTGGTCAAAGCTGACATTCAAGGTCGCTACGGACCTAATGGTTCACAAGCAACTTTCCAATGGTTGAACGAGCGCCAAATTCCGATTGACCAATCGATGTACAAAGCAATTCAACAACAAATCGTGGCGTTCCGTGGAAAGTTCGAAATTGCGCAACGTGAGCTGATTGATCAGCGTCGAGCTTACGAAACGGCACTTGGTTCATTCCCTCGCTCAATCTTTCTGAGTCTGGCCGGCTACCCCAAGATTGATCTTTCCAAGTTCACAATTGTGACTACTGACAAGGCCCGACAAACTTTTGAAACCAAGCGTGATACAGGTATTCAACTGCCTGGCCTGCGCCCTGCAAACTAATCAAGGTAAGAATCATGTTGGATAAACTGAAGGGTTTTATCTTCGAAGAAGACACCAATACCAAGACGAACCAGGCACCAGCTCCATCAAGTTCGTCTGTAAGTACTGGAACCCCCGTACAAGCAAGCGCGCCCACCATTGATGACGAATTTGTTCAAGCGCTTCGAGCTGCATTGAAGGCCCGAAGCACTGCGTTCACAGCGCTCTTGAACAACGCTGACAAACTTTCGACGGTGATTCCTGACGCAAATATGCGTCTGCGAGCAGCGTTCCAGATGCTCGAAGGGCGTGGCCTCAAGGAAATTCTGGGTGCTATTGATGTACACTCTGCTGACCTGGAAAGCCAGCGTATGCAGTTTGCTCGCCAGGCCGAAGAAGCATCTAAGTCTGCAATCGGCTCCAAGCAACTTGAACTCGACACCATTGATCCGGCAATTCAGAATGCTCAACAGCAGATTGAAATGCTGACGCGCAACATTGCCGCCCTCAATGAGACCATCGCCCAGAAGAACTCACGCAAGGCTGAGCTGACCATTCAAATCAGTGAAGAGAACCAGCGCTTCGAGTCAGCTAAGCAGCGCTTCGAAACGGCCTTGACCATCGTCAAGAGCGAGCTGGAAGGCCAACGAGCCATCATTCAATCGGCACTTTCGTGATTAGGAATTCATCATGATGCAACAAGACAATAAGACAAAATCTTTCTGGGAACGCCCGGAAGGAACAACTGGCATGATTGCCCTGGCCCTTGGTGGTGTGGGCCTTTATGCCGCCCTTCCAACGCTGCTCGCATTTATGACGGGGCTGGTAGCACTGCTTGGGCAAACCATCGCTGCAGTTTGTTTGGCGCTGGTTCTCGGCGCGCTGTTGTTCTTGATCACAAACAAGAAGGTACAGACGTTGGTGTCGTACATCTTCAAGAGCGCAATGCGTCGTGTGACCGGTCTGTTCGTAGAAATTGATCCTATTGGGATCATGAAGTCGTACATCGAGGACCTGATCAAGAAGCGTGAGATCATGTCTAATTCACGCGACCGACTTCGTGGGCAGCTTACCACTCTCGAACGCCAGATCAATCAGAACAATTCTGAGTTTGAGAAGGCAATGTCTATGGCAAAGGTTGCGCGCGACAAGGGTAATCAAGGTGTGTTCAGTGTGAATAGCCGTCAAGCCGGCCGTCTTGAAAAGCTGAACAAAGAGTCCCTTGGCCCTCTGAAGCTGCAGATGGAAGTTCACCTTCGCGCTTTGAACAAATACTACGAGGTCACAGGTACTGTCATTGATGATCTGCGAAATGAAGTGAAGGCCCGTGAAATCGAGCGCAAGATGATTCTGGAGTCGCACAGCGCCATGAAAGCAGCCAAGGCGATCCTCATGGGCGGTACCGACCAGAAGGAACTGTTCGATCAGGCTATGGAATTCGTTATCGAAGACTTTGGCATGAAGATGGGTGAAATTGACAGCTTCATCGAGAACAGCAAGGGCTTTGTTGAAGGTCTTGACATCCAGAACGGTGTGTATGAAGCTGAAGCGTTGAAACGTCTGCAAGAATGGGAAAACAAAGCTGACAGCATTTTGCTTGGCAACCAAAAACAACAGCTGCTGGAACACACCACAACTGCAAGCGTCATCAACACCAGCATTGGTTTGCCAGCGGCAAGTCAAGTTGACTACAGCCGGCTAATCAAGTAAGACCAACCCGAGTGACGCTTTGTACAGCGTCACTTTAGCTTTGTACAATTGAATTATCATCAATCAACTGGAGTTTTGAATGAAACTTAAGACTGCTCCGAAGCTGCTCCTGATCGCGGGTGTCGTGATCGCCGGCTACTTCGGCATCAACACCATGATCGACAAGGGCTATCTGTCGCAGAAGGCCTCTGTTCCAGTCGCTGTTCCCGACAAGATTGAACTGCCTAGCGCGAACACAGTACAAACGCCGCAAGCGTCAACAGTCATCAACGCGACTGCCAACACCAACGAAATCATTCGCGTCAAGACCATTCCCTGGAACGGCACCAGCGGTATGCACTACGCAAAAGCTGCAGGGCTGTTCAAACAACGCGGTCTGAACGTCGACATCAAGCGCGAAGATGATTACAGCAAGCTGATTGCTGACATGGCAGCCTTCGCGAAGGACCCAGCAACCGGTTCGCACTTCACGATCATCATGGGTGACGGTCTGCCGGCTTACATCATCGGTCTGAATGAAGCGCTGAAGCCGTTTGGCCAAGAAGCTGCAATGATCGCCGGCATTGGTTACAGCCGCGGCGAAGACAAGTGCATCATCGCTGAAGGCGTCGAACCACGTGGTGCGCTGATCGCCGGCTACCTTGGCGATGGCGACATCAACATCTGCATCAAGTACGCAGCTGACAACGGAATTCCCGTTAACGCTGATCCGAAGACCTACGATCCGAACGCCATGAACTTCATGGGTACCGGCTCATTCGTTGAAGCTGACGAGAAGTTCATTGCTTCGGCAAAAACCAACTTCCAAGATGGTGGCTCTTGCGAGACTCGAAAGGTTGTTGGCGGTGGTACTAAGAAGGTCTGTGTGACTGGCACTGCTACCTGGACGCCTGGTGATTCTAAGGTCTTCAATGAAATGAAGAAGCTTGGTAAGAGTATCAAGATCATTGGTTCCACGAAGGAGTACGCATGGCAGATGCCGACCGCAGTGATTGGCAACAAACAGTGGATGGCCAAGAACCCCGAAGTTGTCAAGGCGTTCCTTGCCGCGATTTTTGAAGGTGGTGAAAAGGTTCGCACTGACAACCAAGCTCTGATGGTTGCCGCGGGTGAGCAAGCCAAAGTCTACGGTGAAGGTGATGCAAGCTACTGGGCAAGCATGTTCAAGGGTGTGACTGAAGTCGGCCCCAACGGCAAGTCGATCGAACTGGGTGGGTCTACTACCAACGGTCTCGCTGATAACGCTTTCCTGTTTGGACTGAATGGTAATGACAATCTGTACAAGAAGGTGTACACTGTGTACGGTAACATTGCTCTGAAGTACTTCCCTGACATCATGCCTGGTGGATTGGTTCAGTATGACCGCGCGGTTGACTCGTCGTATGTTCAGGCTCTCCTGAGCAACGCAACAAATGTCGCTCAAGCAGCAACTCCGGTTTTCACTGGTGCCGCAACTGAAACGTTCGCAGCCAAGTCGTACGCGATTGAGTTTGAAACTGGCAAGGCCACGTTCACGCCCAAGGCAGTCGCTGTGCTGAATGAGCTGCTCGATCAGGCTGCAGTTACTTCGCTGACGGTCCAAATCAACGGGCATACTGACAATGTTGGAAGCGCTGAATCGAACCTGGCTTTGTCGAAGGCGCGAGCTGATGCAGTGAAGAAGTTCCTGATGGCAAACGCTCCGACGAACTTCCCTGAAGCTCGTGTCATCAGCCGCGGTTTCGGCGATACTCAGCCTGTCGCTGACAACGCCACCGCTACCGGTAAGGCCAAGAACCGCCGCGTCGAAGTGATCCTCAAGAAGTAATCAGTTAACCTGATGATAGAAAAGGCAGACTATTGGTCTGCCTTTTCTTGTTTTAGACCCGATCATACAGGTTGATAATTCAACAATATGTTATAGAGTTTCTTCAGAAAGGAACCTAAATGTTTAACAGTTTGTTTACACCTTACGCCCTAGGAAGAAAGTTCTCCATCAAGTTCCTGTCGGG
>JBHIVS010000200.1:0-4946 GCA_041987885.1 Pseudobdellovibrionaceae bacterium
GCCTGAGTGTTTTTTAAGTATTCAAGGTTTCCGTTAAATTCTAAATAAGATGTTACTGCGATATTAAACTCCGAAGAAGCTTCGTAGCCTGCGAATTTATAGATGAAAGCATACTGTGCTTCGGAAATCTGTAGAATATCATTTCCTAAAAGTCTTGATTGATGCGCCACTGTGCTTGGTAAATTTTGGAACACGAAGTAGCCTATAGAGTTTTTTAAATAGTTTTTTCTAGAAGGTTGATATGCAAATTTCAGTTGAGCCGAATGTAAAGCCGGAGTTTTCTCTAGATCTTTTGTATTAGTGCTCATGGATGTGGAAGTGGGAATTGTTGATTCCGCGGAAATTCCATATTTAAAAGAGCTAGAGTCATCAAAAGCTTCTGCGCGAGCACCAGGGAAGGCTATATTATCTACTAATACTTTAGAATGAGAATAACGTTGATTTAAAGCCCCTGCAGAAAGCTTAATATATTTAGTCGGTAAATAGTGAGCAGCGGCTTGATTTAAGAATAAGCGACTCTCGCTGTCTTGAGCGCCATCGGCCGTTTGTTTCTGTCCTGTTTGCATTCCGATAGAGGGTTGAATGTCTAGAAGCAAACGTGGTAATAAATAGTATTTTGCTTTGATATCAGCGCGAATATCCACAGTTTTAGATTGTTCGCTTTCATCTTTGATGTCTGATCCAGCAAGGCGTAAGCGCCATTCCGCTTTAAAGCGATTGTTGCCTTCGGCACTGACCTCTGATTTTTTAACAGAAATACTAGAGACTGCTTCTTTGGCGTTAGCCAAGAAGGGCAGTATCAAACTAAGACAAACTGTTAAAAGAAGAGAGTTTTTCATAAATCTCCAGTACCTCTAATTTATATATGTTCAAATTTCGTGCGAGGGGGGATTACTGAAATTCAATCATTGGCAACAATTTAAGCGGGCCTTGCTGTCTAAAATATGTCTTCCTGCCGTTTTCCGGCAGCCAATTTGTTTTTGAGCCTTAGGTAGATCTTGGGGCCTTTTTTTGGCAGCTAGGTAGGATTTAAACAACTTATCATATTCAGATCGAATTCATTGAGTCTCGAAACGGTACGTTTTTCGAAGAGAGATCTTTCTTAGGAGATTTAAAATGAATTTCAAAGCGCAATTTAAAGTATTACGACTAAAAAACTCTTTGAAGTTAAAGCGTTTTAGTTGCGCGTTTGTCGTTTTATGGTGCGTAGCTTTTCAAGCATCGTTAGCACAGGCCCAAATACTGAACTTTCGATTTCAGTGGATGCTTGGTAAACAAAATACCTTTGACGGGCCTAATTGTCTCAATGCGACGGCCTACGCCTTGGGATTTACACCCTATCTGACTCAAACAAGTGGGGCCGAGCTTAAGTATTATATGGAAACAGCTTGCCAGCAAGTCAGTGTGCCCGAAGCTCAAGACGTCGTTATTATCAACAGAGAAGGTACTGCTGAGCACTCAGCGATTATTTTGAATAAAGATACCATGTTCGAAAAAATTTCTATGACTGGATTTATTTCGGCATTTGAAGACAGATATGAGTCAAACTATAAAAGAAGCTCCATAAAAAATTCTAGCTATATTAACAACTGTCTTTCTGAACCTAAAAAATGTGGGCTTCAGTATTATCGCTGTCAAAAACAATCAGCAGGAATGACTAAAATTCGCGAATGTGAAAAAACTGAATTGGGACAAGTTATTTTAAAGGTAAAATTCTTGCAGCAAGCCTATGCCTTTACTCAAAACAGAGATTATTCGGTAGGCGCTAATAAGGCTCGCTCCGAGATGCTTCATTTACAAAAGCATCTAGATAAAATTAATTTAAATGATAAGTGTGCTTTGTATTCTTTAGCTCAAATCGAGTCTATTTTGTGGCAAGATAGCTCTATTCAGTATTTTGATACCGCCAATAAAAATGGCTGGCTACATTCTGGTATTATGCAGACATCGCAAGATCTTGTTGATACTAATGAGTTTAAAGCTAAATTTTATGAAAAAATCGAACAATTAAGACCTCAACTTAAAAAGATGCAGTTAAAGAAAACTATTCGAGAACTGACTCAATAGTAAAAATGAAATTTTAAAAAAGTTCATTTTAAGTGATTAATTCGACTTTGATTTGATTGCGACAACTTGTGCAGTCGACGATAAATTCTTGTTCTAGATAACGAGCTTTAATATTTAAAGACGCTGAACATTCTGGGCAAGGTAATTCACATTCATTCAAATGATAGTTATATTGTAGAGATTTTTTAGCTTTCACAATTCCTACAACTATAAAAACAGCAGGCAGTACAAAGTGCAATCCAGGTATAGGTATAAATAGCAAAGCCAGAACGAAAAATATCCCCAAGCTTTTTAAAGACTCCTTACGTCTTTGTGTGCTGCTGACCGAAGTTACTTCAATAGAAACTGTATTTGACTTATCAGTATTTCCATTAGGAGTGAGGATTGCTTGCATCGGGGCCTAGCTCCTGAGTTTGAGTTTCGATGGCAGTTAAAATATTTAAAGTTGAATTCTTGTTTTTGCCAATTTCTTGACGAATTTCTTCTTTGATTTTTGCAATCTTATAGTGCTGTTTTTTAAATCTTTGCATTAAAAGATTTAAGTCATGACTATTGTGAACTACTTGAACAATCATTCCAGAAGAGTAGTTTTTTCTTTTATAAACCAAAGCCTCACGATTATTCAGATGATGAGGTCCCACCATTACCGGAACCCCTGCGGCGAGAGCTTCCATAACTGAATGAACTTGCTTCTTGAATGATCCACCAATAAAAGCAAGATCTGCCCAAGTGTAAAGTTCGGCTAAGATCCCGATTTGATCGATAATTAAAATACAGTTTTTTGGCCATGAATCCGCGTCGGAATAGCGGATAGAATTCATTCCCATTGTTTGGATATGCTCTTCTAGGGAAGCTAAATGCTCCTCGCCGATTTCATGGGGAGCAATAATGCAGCGAAAAGCAGAGTCCGTCATATTTTTGAGAGCGGGTAGAATTACTTTTTCATCCTCAGGCCATGTTGATCCACAAATTAAAATCATATCATCGGGGCTGGGGATTAGGGCTCCATTCAAAGGTTTCGGGTGTTCTAGGCGGTGAAAAACTTGGTCAAATCGGGTATCTCCAGAAACACAAATTTTCGTATCTGGTAAAAATCTTTGAATATTCTGAGCATCTTCTTGGGAAACACAATGAATTTCAGTCATCATTTTTAATGTATGTGACGTTAGATACTTCGTGAAACCACGTAGGCGAGATGAATTTTCCGCAAAGGTTGCTGAAAAGAGCATGCTTGGTAGTTGAGCTTCATGGGCCGCTTTGATCATATTGGGCCAAGCATCTGTTCTGGCTATGAGTAAAATTCTTGGGTTCCATCGTTTGATGAATAAACGCATATGAGAAAAGAAATCCCAAGGCAACGCAGTCCATGCATCGGCCTCTTTGATGTTCGGAAGTATCTTTTTTGCAGAGGGAGAAGAGTAAGTAATCAGTACTGGTACGTCTGGATACTTGCGTTTGATTTCACGAATGACGGATCTGGCATATTCAATTTCTCCGCTTGCGGCGTGCAGCCAAATGGGGCGATTTTTGCGAATAGATTTTTTATCTCCATGATTATAAACGGTCCAATGCGAATTTTTATCTTCAATCATTTTACGAATTTTACCAGATAGAAAAGGGCGAAGACCTTGGAGAATTAAATAAGAAAGGCGAAGAACGATAAAGTTATAAATATAATAAGCAAATGCTTCCATGGTGTTTTATCTTTGCTGAAGTTTCTGTAAATGTAGAGTTACCGTTTCAGGAGTAATGGCAACAAGGCATTCATGGAAAAAGTTTGTGTTTATGCAGGGGCCTTGTCCATGTTTACTACAAGGTCTGCAAGGTAGTTTCAGTTCTAAAATATCTGTGCTTTTACGAGAAGGAAACCCAAAAGGGGCGGGACCCATTAAAGCGATGGCAGGTTTTCCCAATTGCTCGGCAACATGTAGCAAACCTGTATCATTTGCAACCAAGGCTTGCGAAAGCTCAACAACGCCACTGCTGACGGCGAGGCTGGCTTTGCCTGCTAAATTAAGCGTTCGGTCTGGAGCAATTTGATGAATATCCTCGATGAACGTATCTTCAGGTCCCCCAAGAAGTACAAAGCGCATCTGTGGATTTAACAGAATTAGTTTTTTCCAATGATCCACAGGCCATCTTTTTAAAAGATGAGCCGCAGAGGGAGCTAGAGCGATAAAAAATTTGAAGTTTTCTGGAATTAAACGCTGCGCTTTTTTAGAGTCCTCAGAGTTGATATATATCTGTGGTGCAGCAGGAGGTAGTTTACTGACTCCCCATTTTTCTAGAGGCTCTAAAAGGTCTCTCTGTCCAGAAAATGGTTGTTCAAATTTGTTGATACGAAAATTAAAGAGTAAAAAACGTTTCCAGCGGCGAATCGAGCGACGAATAAATTTAGGACCTAATCCTAAAAAACCAAGAGGACGTATAAACACAGAGATTATGCGAGAGCGAGAGTTGTTATGCGCATCATAGAGATGTGTATATTTTTGTTTTCTAAGCTCAATGCAGAGTTGGATAAGTCCTTTTAAGCCTGTTTTTTTATTGTATGACCAAATTTTTTGAATATGGGGGTGGCCTTCTAGTAAAGGGGCCACATCACTACGAGTAATCCAATGAACTTCTGACTCAGGGTAAGCCTGTGCAATTGCCGATGGTACACTTAGGGTCTGTACCACATCGCCAAATGCAGAAAAGCGAATTATTAAGAATTTAGTTCCTTTGGAGTCCTTTTTAACCATGAGGCAAAGCCTAGCAAAAGTGACGATTAAGGTCACTTGTTTAAAATCTTGCGATGCGGGGGGCGATATTCACGGAGGAGGGCGGGCACAGGCATTGAAGTAAAGCTTGAATAGGAGGACTATGCAGATTTTTGGTAC
>JBHIVS010000201.1:0-4932 GCA_041987885.1 Pseudobdellovibrionaceae bacterium
TTGTGGCGATGATGTTACTTGTGAAGGTTCCGAGACTTGTCGAGTTCTCTATAAATCCTATGTCGAATGTTTGCCTATTAACTCTGGTGTGGCCGTCCATAAAAATATTGAGTTCAAAGCCGACCACCCAGTTGATGTTGTTTTTATGCCAGAGGGTGAGTCAGTGAGAACTATCGTCGTAGAGCGTCCTTCATTAAAAGAGTCGGAGCTTGTTAAAAAGAGCTTTCTTACGAGTTACGGACTTACTAAGAGTGAAGTTAAGATTATGCTGGAAGTATTCAGTGGAAAAAGAAATCAAGATATTGCCAATATGCTTTTTATTAGCAAGGCAACCTTGAAGACTCATCTTAATAATATATATAAAAAACTTCCAGAGTCTCTGAGACCTAATCAAAAACGGGGTAAATCTGTTTGATTATTTTTTATTTTTGAATCCCGAAATCCTTTCGAGTCAAACATTGCCTTTGGTAATATAATCAAAGGACATTCAATATTTTTCAATATCTTACGAGTGAAACTTCCCAAGAGGGCTGCGCTCAAAGATCCGCTTTGTGCCTCCATAATAACTTCGTCGATGTCATGGGTTTTGGTTATTTCTAAAACTGCTTTATCTACGGTGCGCCCTGTTTGGTCGAAGATATAGTGTAAATCTATATTCATGGAGTGAGCTCTCTTTGTCCAATTTTCAACGATCGCTTTTTTTCTCTCCATACTTAGTTCCACAAATTCTGAAAAATTTACGAGCTTACCTTCCGCTGTGTAGATTGAACTATCTTGACCTGGTTGAAATATGTTTTCAACCGGTTGGGGAAGTGTATGGAAAACAGTAATAGAATTTACTAACTTAGATCCTAACTGCAAAACAGAGTCGAAAGATTGCTGACAGTTTTCTCCGAAATCTGTTGCGAACAGAATGTTTTCGATTTTGCTAACTTTGAGAGAGAGAGGAGACACGGCAACAATAGGAACGGCGGCGTGAGAGATGAGGGCTTCAGTGAAGCTTCCTAGTAAATATCTTTCGACTCCAGATCGTCCATGAGTTCCCACGACGATTAAGTCATAGTTGTTTTCAACGGCATAATCGGAAAGTTTTTCAACAGCAGATCCTATGGTTTGTGCGCTGTGATTAATGATAAGTGGTTTGTCTAAAAAAGGTGCTTTGTAGTCATTCACTACAGACTTCACTAAGTTTTCTGCCACAGGCGTATCGTCTTCGAACCAAGTTGGAGACTCGTAGCTAGGATAAACTACTGGCGAATTTTGTCGGTGTAAATAAACGGGAGTCACAATAGCTTGTTGTTGAGTATTTAAAGTTGTTAAATACTCCAGCATTCTTAGGTTGAGTTTCTTATTATCTTCGAAAGCATCAATGGCCCAAATGATTTTCATAAGCGCCTCCTGCTATCTATTGAGCCATGATTTATTCAGACTCTAAATTTTAATCACTGAGTTTTGTGAAAACACACTTAAAGGATGTCTCAAAATGAGGTTTTGTTGTTTTTTAAGCAGATGAGGTGATATTTGAAGTTAGGATCTAAGACTACAAAATTTCAAAAAGAAAAAAGCCTCCCATAGGGAGGCTTTTTAAATTCAGATTTGAATGTTTGGATTTATTTACGAGCTTTTTCGACATTGTCGATATAGTTTCTGGTCGCTTTTGGAAGGGCATTCCAGATTTTGAAGGATAAAAATAACCCCAACAAAGTGAATGGGATTAGGAACAACGGCCAGTAAACCCAGTTCTTGCTTGATAGGTAACCAATCGACAGAGATTGAATACCAGAACCAAGGTAAACGAAACCGTCTACGATTCCCGAAGCTGTTGCTGTCATTTTTTTACCACCAAAGTCAGCCGCAGCTGTGCCAGACATCAATGAGTGAACACCGATAACTGCAAGAGTGATAAGGATCGCAGAAAGGCCAACAATTGTAGGATGCGACGTTAAGAAAATCGCCATCATGATTAATAGAATTAACATCATAAAGTTGTTAATTGCTGCTGGGGGACCACGGCGTGAATTAAAGAATTTATCTGAAACAATTCCCGCAGTAAATCCACCAATGATGCCGGTCATACAAAGCAATAGACCCCAGTTCTTAATGAAAAACTCTGACGAAGCATAGAACTCTGGATTAACAGCTTCCATTTCGTGGGCAAAAATTTGGTACCATTGCATGATACCATTTCTTAGTACTCCAGAAGTAAAGTCGACCAATGCAATCGTGATCATCACAGGGTTTGTGAAGATTTTTTTAAGCATAACTCCAATTGGAATCATTTTGTCTTGAGAAGTGTCATCAGACGAAGCATCAGCAGTATCGAACTCTCCGAATCCACACTCATCAGGAGAATCTTTAATAAGGATATTATCTAAAAGTGCCCAAATTAATAATAGACCGGCAGGGATAAAGAATACTAACCATGTAGCATCAGTAACGCCAGTGTCGACTGCAAAAACGTGCGCAATAAGTTTTTGAACAGGTCCTAGTTCTCCGTTGTTAACCTTCTTTGAAGCCTCGACAATTGCCTGTCCCCAGTCGAAAGCAAAATAAACACCGAAAGAGATTAGAGTACCAAAGATAGCACCGAAAACTCCACGCTCACGAACGTGGAACCAATATGCTTTTACTTTGATGATTGAAACTGCACCATATGATTGGAAGAACATATTGAGTGCATAAAGAATTGAAAAAGCTAAAACCATATTGGTTTTTAAACGACCCATTAAATAAAGATAGGTTACGCCAGCCATCATAAAGTTCATAATAGAAGAACCAATAGCTGCGATGAGGATACCTTTTTTACCGCCGATTTTATCAACAATAGGTCCATTCAATAGAAAGGCAAGACCATAAGTGATAGTTCCAGCTGCGAAGATGATCCCAAATTGTTCTTTGGTCATCATATCGCCGAGGGCATTTTTAGAAACGTTAAGATTGTAACGTCCCATATATAAGAACGCATAGGTCATTCCCAAAGGGAACCAGTTGATAAAACGTCTCCACATGAATTTCTTAGAGTGGTTAAGCGGGTTGTTCTTGAAGTACAAAAGAATAACCGCAAAAAGACAAGTACTGACAAGTAGTAATGCCATGGAACCTCCGGTAAGTTTTGGGGAAGCTAGCCGAAGAATTTCCAAAGTGCAATCTAAACAGGGTGGATTTTTTGGGAATTCCTTTAGGATTTCGTTAAGATGCCACTATTTTAAACATTCCGCGGTTAGATTTTTCATGCATAATGGAATTCAGTTTTTAGATATTAATACATTTCATTTGAGCTCCAAATCCGCTCGTGCAGCCTTTTGTAAAATCTATATAAATTAAAAATGGGCCTTATTAAGGTGGCTTCTCATCAGTTTTTGATCTCTTCGACACTGTAGGGCTATTAGAGGGTATGACTCGCTGAGGTATTAAAAAAACTTATGGAAGATCTAAAAATTATCGTTTTGTTCTTATAGGTCCAGTTGGATATGTTGTGTATCAGAAGGAGACATCAAATTAGATGCTCCACCCTCGGTAAGGTTCCTTGGGGCTAACTCGAAGCGATGAGTAGAGCGGCCAGCCCCCACAACTAAAATCCGCCGCAGTCGCGGCTCCCCAAAGACCCATCAAAATCCCACCTAAAAGCCTACCGAGGCTTGCGCCCGTTTCATTTGAGGTATAAATTCCACTCTTATTTGATGTTTAGTTCAGTTCGCACAGTAAGGATAAGTATACTCAAATGGCATTTCAATACAGTCCACTCTATGAAAAACAAAAAGACACTACTCAATACCGTAAAATCTCTTCAGACTTTGTAAGGTCTGAAAAATTAGGAGATCGCGAAATTCTAGTGATTCAGCCTGAAGCTCTGGAGCTTATCGCTCAAGAGGCGTTAAGTGATGTCTCTCATCTTTTGCGTTCCGCTCACTTGGAAAAACTCGAAAGAATTCTTCAGGATCCAGAGTCCTCTGCGAATGATCGCTTTGTGGCTGTAGATCTTTTAAAGAATGCGATTATTGCGGCTCAAATGGAGTTTCCTTCTTGTCAAGATACGGGGACCGCCATTGTCGTTGGTAAAAAAGGACAGAACGTATTTACTGGATTTGATGACAAAGAGTTTTTGTCGAAAGGTATTTATAACACCTATCAAAAAAGAAACTTACGTTTTTCGCAAATGGCTCCATTAAATTTTTTTGATGAGAAAAATACAGGCACTAACTTGCCAGCTCAAATTGATTTATATGCTGAAGGTGGGGATGAATATAACTTCCTTTTCTTGGCAAAGGGTGGCGGGAGCGCCAATAAATCTTATTTATATCAAAAAACTAAAGCTGTTTTAAATCCAGAAGGCTTTGAAAAATTTGTTAAAGAAACTTTGGCTTCCTTGGGCACAGCGGCTTGTCCTCCTTATCACTTGGCATTTTGTGTTGGTGGAACTTCTGCCGAAGAAACTTTAAAAATTGTGAAGTATGCTTCCGCTGGATATTTGGATGGCCTGCCGACCGAAGGTTCGGAGTCGGGTCGTGCCTTCAGAGATCTTGAAATGGAAAAGCAAATTGAAAAGTGGTCCCGTGAAACAGGAATTGGTGCTCAATTTGGTGGTAAGTACTTCGTGCATGATGTGCGCGTTATTCGGCTGCCTCGTCACGGTGCGAGTTGTCCAATTGCAGTGGGTGTTTCTTGTTCTGCGGATCGAAATATCAAAGGAAAAATTACCAAAGACGGAATTTTCTTAGAGCAATTAGAAACTCATCCTGAACAGTATTTGCCAAATCATGTCCGTGAAGTAAATGCTGAAGCTGTTTCTATTGATTTGAATCAACCGATGTCAGAGACGCTTAAAATTTTATCTCAACAAAAAGTAGCAACACGTGTGATGTTAAACGGTCCTATGATAGTAGCCAGAGACATCGCTCATGCAAAGTTGAAAGACATGGTTGATAAAGGCCA
>JBHIVS010000202.1:0-4930 GCA_041987885.1 Pseudobdellovibrionaceae bacterium
GCAATAAGTAAAAACAGTAATATTATCGACACCAGCAAAATCACTACGAACCAAGCTATTCTTGCGTCTGTAGGTTTAAACTACAAATTAAATCGCAAAGCTTTTATTCCATTACAATTAGACTATGCACTTTATCCTGACAATCAAACAACATCTGCTAATCAAATTATTTTCAGAGCAGGATATGGCTTAAGCTTTTAATTATAAAATACTTTGGTCCTCTGAATATTAAATCCATATTTTTTAAATATTCTGATCTATGTGCACGAATCGTCAACACCCACATACGCAGAATGTCCCGATCATTAAAGACTGTCTCATCTTGAGACCTGAGATCTTCTATATTATTTCTGACAAGGCACGCTCTTTGAACTTCATCATCTTGAAGACTTTTTTTCTCCAATGGAGGAGCATATGAAAAAACACAATTTTATTTCATTTATCGTTTCGCTTTCTTTGACGACGTTTGCTGTTCAAGCCTTTGCTCAAAGCACACAGATTAATACTCAAGATGAAATCAACCGTGTTGCTGATGAAATCGAACCTTTATTAGAAGACGAAAGTGATTTCGTCATTTTAAAGCCTGCGAATTCAAAATCTAAAGCCCCAAGAAAAAAAATAGTGACTCAAAAGAAAGTCCGCTCACAAAACGCACCAGCTGGCCGCACTCGTATTCAAGTTGCTGATAATACAACAACAAGTCGTTATAGTGTTGTTGAGGACGACGGACCAAGCCTCGATATCTCAATGCCAGCTATCTCTATTGCTCCTGTAATTGGATTTAATTCCTATTCTTTGGACGGAAATGTCAATGGTGCAAAATTTAAAAAAGAAAGCAGCTTGTCCGGAGGAGTCAGCATTTTGTTAGGTAGCGGTGATCTACAAGTTGAGACTGGCTTACAAGTTGCCAAACATTCTACAACTCTAGAAAACAAGATTTATACTTATTATTACTACACTAGCTATATCTCTAACGATATGACTTACGATTTAACATATCTCGAAGCTCCGTTAGCTCTAAGATATAAATTTCATCTAAATGATAGAATGAATGTCTTTGCTCGTGCAGGGGTTCAATTTGCTTATCTGCAAGACGCTAAAATCAGCACTGGTAATAATTATATTGGCACTTACCAACTCACAGATGCCGATGCAAAAAGTTCATTCAATGAACTTGAAACACGTGGATTAATCTCTGCGGGCGGTGCTTATAAATTTACAAGAAGCATGTCTTTGGCAGTTCAAGTGGAATATCAAAAATCACTTACTAAAACCAGTAATGCTGTTAAAAATAACTATGGATCTACAACAAACACAGAACTCACAAGTTCAATCTTAGGTATTGGCGCTGCTTTGATCTGGGAAATCTAGTTTGTGTATAAATTCTTAGGATTGATGATAATATTATCGTTCATATTTGGGCAGATGAGAAAATCCTCTGCCCAAGATGCGTATGTGAATAACATCGAAATGAACAGATCTGTCATCGTTTGGGGCTATGAAGAATTACTCGTCCCTCTTCCTAAAGAAAGATTCATTTTTAACACTATTACAACAGCTCCTACTCGCAGTTTACCTAGAAATAAATTTTCTTTCCAAAATTCATTATCTATTAATACACTTTCTTCGAATCTATTATTAAATAGCTTATCCTATGGACTTGCTGAGGGATTAGAAATTGGTACGGTTCCTCTTTTTTACTCAATCCCTGGTTCCATTGTAAACGGAGAAACGAAGCTTAATTTTCTGCGCTCGCGACGTTGGGATATGAGCGCTGGCTTTAGCATCTTCGCACTAGAACAAAATTTTAATGTCCCCACCAGCTATACCTATTTTAATGTCGAGATGCCTGTGACCTATAGCTATTATTTTTTATCATATGCTCTTTTATCGACAGCAAGACCTGATACCTTCAAAAAATTCCAATTTAATTTTATGCTCAAGGTAAACTGTCTTCGAGCAGAACCTACTCTCAACACCACCAATCAAAAATTACCCGAAGTTTACCAATGCAATCCAGAGGGTTCCATAGATACTCAATACAGCTTTAATAATAACTATTGGATGACCATGGGCTTAGCCTCTATGCAAGAGGAACCTTTTAACGTAATCGATTCAAAACAAGTTATGGCTATCGGACTTAGCGTCAGTAATTTTCGCTCAAAACGTCTAATTTCAAGACCTTCCTTGGGAGTTCTCTATATCCCTGAGGCAAATAAAGGACAGCTTGTATTTACGACTACTTTTAACGAGTTATAATAAGCTCACGCATAAGGTCATCGTCCGTTTTCTTGACTGAATTCATACGATAAAATAGTTTCCGCTTTATGAGCAAACTCAAAGTATTTCTGTCTGACAGCTTTAATCCCCATCTCAACCTAGCTACCGAGGAATGGATTTTTCATAATCTCGACCCTTCGTCGCAAGTATTATTTTTATGGAGAAACGAAGAAACCGTTGTCATCGGCCGAAATCAAAATCCTTGGAGCGAGTGCAACCTCGCAAATATGAAGGATGCAAAAGTTCACTTGGCTCGCAGAACTACCGGTGGTGGAGCTGTTTACCATGATCTGCAAAATACCAACTTTACATTTTTGTCTCCGCGTGAGGCTTACAAAAAAGAAAATAACATTCAAATCATTTTAAATGGATTAAAAAAATTCGGAGTTTTTGGTGAGGCTTCCGGCCGAAATGATTTAGTTGTTCCCTCTGAAGATGGACCTAGAAAGTTTAGCGGCAGTGCTTACCGTGAAAAAAAAGACCGTGCATTTCACCACGGGACATTATTAATTAATACCGATATGTCTAAACTTGGAAACTATTTGACACCAAATCCAAAAAAACTCCAAGCCAAGGGCAAAGAATCTGTACGTGCACGCGTAGTTAATTTAAGCGAACTTGCAACAGGCATCTCACATGATGTTTTGATTCCCGAAATTATAAAATCATTTGAAGAATTCTATGGAGAAAAGTCCGAAATTATTAATCTCACTATGGAGTCTCTGGAAAAAATACCTGAACTTAAAAATCAATACGAGAATCTGTCTTCGTGGGAATGGCTCTATGGGTCGACTCTGGAGTTTACTCACAAAATGGACAACTATGTCACTCTTGGTTTTTTTGATCTACATTTTGTCGTAGAAGATGCTGTGATTAAAGATTTAAAAATCTATACCGATTGTTTATATCCACAGTTGACCGAGGAACTAAGCACTTACTTAAAAGGAAAACCGTACAAGCAACAAACCATCGAAGCTGCATTCGCGGAACTAGCTCCGAAATTCCTTGATTTGTCTGAGGGCTTAACAGAACTAAAGGCATGGATCATTCAAAACTTAGAGGTATAAAGACCTCTAAGTTTCTTATTTTCAATTCAAAATTTAAACCTAGCTAACTATTTTGTCAGAGGAAAAAAACTGAACAGAAAATCTATAAAGCTTTTCTTCTGAACAGGTTTCACTGATTTCATTCAATTCATTTCTCAGTTTCAAAATCTTCTTTTTTATAGTCTTGAATCCTTTTTCATCCAAAGCCATTGTTGCAAAACTATAGTCTCTCTGATCTACGGGCACAGAGTGGATTTTTCTGCCTGCCATTTCCAATGATGAAACATGGGCACTGCGAATCGCATCAGAAGGAATATCGTGATGACTATACAGCCTTTCGTGGGATCTTCCTAAAAGCCCCTCGTCGTTCATCTCGACAAGTTGCCACAACTTCAAATCAGAGACACATTTAACCGTGCGCTCCAAAGAAATCTCAGCCTTATTAGCAATCCACTCAAGGGATCCATCAAAATCTTTAAGTCTCATCACACCTAAGATGACAAAATACTCCCACTCTTCAAATAAAGTTCTCATCGTATTTTCACAGAGTCGTTTACTTGGTTCAGAATTCAACTTTTGAGTGAGAGTGCTATCCTTAAACAAAGCAAGGTCAGTCCCATTTAAACCTAATTTTTTAGCAACTAAATCAACAGCTGCGCTAGGCAGAGTCCTTTTGCCCGTTAAAATCGCTGACAAGGTCCCTGGATTTAACTCTAAATATTTTGCATAAGCTCTTAGAGAATACTTAGGATTCTTTTGCTGCTTATTCAAAAAAATTTCGTTCATTTTTTCTATATAAAATAAAGATTTTTTCTCTGACATGAATGTATTAATACGAATGATTCACTTATAAGCAACAGCTTACTCATTCAATTCGTCTTTTAAGAGCTTACATAAGATATTCTGTTGCATGTTGCAACATGTGAAGGGCTTTTAGCCCCGCATCTGTGGACAAAACAATAAAAAATCTGTGAAATCTAATAGAACAAGAGCCTCTGGCCATCACTTCAATCTACAGCCCTCAACTGTTAAATCGATTTCAAACTTACTATCCAAGCAGGAATAAATCTCATTAATTTGTTGCCCATAGCTGGCACCTTTGATGGCAGTACGTCTACCGTCTTCATATACCTCACAAGGATTTTCAGAGCTGCAAATCGAGTCCCCATCATTCGCGGTATTATTAATGCCTACAACCAATCTTGTGCCAGACTTGATGACAGGGGCCCCTGACGTGCCGGCAATAATCTTGCACCCAGATGAGGTATAGCGAATTGAGTCCGTAAAAGTCCACGAACCTTCCTTAAGGATCGGTACTATTGCATCTATTGCGCAAGCATAGCCTGCTCTCCAATAGCCAGATACAACATGAATCTCATCCCCAACAACGCCTCTTTGAGAGGCTACAATTAAAGGTCTAACTTTATAGCGATTGTGTATATCGATGTAAGACTCTTGGACTCTCAAAAGAGCAATATCGGTTTTGGTCATAGTTGCATAAGAAACTTCAACGCTCGCTAAACTACCCACACTGCGAGCCTGCGAATCAAGAACTGTAATATTACGTCGATCATATTGTTTGTAAATCCCTCCATAACCTAATT
>JBHIVS010000203.1:0-4903 GCA_041987885.1 Pseudobdellovibrionaceae bacterium
TTCATCATTGTCATTATTGAAGCCTTCTTCTTAATTAAGTTCTTCGTGCTATCTTGTGTGAAAATTCTCTTTTACTCGCTTTAATTCCTTTTCTATAATGTTTTATTTAACAAATAATGGTATTTACAATGTCTACCGCATGTTTATCGATTGATTTAAATATTTATGAATCCACGCCATAGTGTTCCTTACCAACTTCCCGAAGCGCCACCACCAGAGAAGCCACCGCCACCTCCGGACCAGCCACCGCCGCCGCCGAAGCCTCCTCCTCCAAATCCACCACCACCAAAACCACCGCCGCCAACAAAGGGGCCAGAGAATCGAGAGAAGAAAATAAATAAAAGGAAAAAGATAATATAAAAAATAATTTTAGCAGTGCTAGGACCTTCTTTTTGAGCATGCTCAGGAAGTGCAAACTCGGCATCAGCCAAATTCAAAATTTCGTAAACACCAGATACAATTCCTTGGGAAGTATTCCCACGTCTAAATTCTGGTAAAACGACATTTTGAATAATTTTGCTGGCTGTAATATCAGGAATGGCTCCCTCTAAACCTTGACCAACTTCGATACGCAGTCTTTTTTCCTGTGCCGCAATAAGAAACAAAACACCATTGTCTTTTTTTGCATCACCTAATTTATAGGCTTCAGCAATTTTGATAGATGCTGTTTCAATGTCATAGTCCCCCAAGGTCTTAATAATAAGAACTTGGACTTGAGCGACCCCTCTTTGATTGAAATCATAAATTAATTGATTTAGCTGCTGGCGATCTGAAGGGGTTAAAAAACCTGCCTGATCAATCACTGGAGCTGTCATCGGAGGAATATCAAAATTTTGGGCCCCTGCAAACAGAGCCCAAAATTGAATCAACACAAAAAGAAAAAAAGATCTAAGCAATCGCATTCAAGATCCTAGAATGCAACTTCAGGAGCTTTTTCAACAGTTGCTTTTTCTTCAGGAGAAACATCCCATTGAGGCATTTTTGGATGTTTATAAAATACTGAATTTGTCCAGCTCGTTGGAGGAACCGTCACCAAGTTATTAAATTGATTGATCGATTCAATATAACGTTGGCGAGCAATCGTGATTCTATTTTCAGTGCCTTCAAGTTGAGTTTGAAGATCACGGAAATTTTGATCCGCTTTTAAGTTAGGGTATTGCTCTGAAACCACCATCAAACGTCCCAACGCCTGAGAAACACCTGATTGTGCTTTTTGGTATTCAGCTAATTTTTCCGGAGTTACGTTTGTAGGATCAATCGTTACAGCTGTCGCCTTGGCACGGGCTTCAATAACACCTGTTAACGTAGACTCCTCATGCTTCGCATAACCTTTCACAGTGTTCACCAAGTTAGGAATTAAATCACTGCGTCTTTTATATTGATTGGTCACTTCAGCCAAAGCAGCTTCAGTTGCATTTTTTGACTGAGGGATGGATTGAATTCCGCAACCTGCCAAAAATGGTAAAGCCATTAAAATTAGGATCATTGTTTGCTTTTTCATGTATAAAGCCTCCATAAGATAAAAAACCTATTCTTAGGTATAGGTAAATCTATCGAATGTCTCGATGACTCACAACTAAAACAAGGGTAAAATAGTCAGATGACACGAGTAATTAAGCTTCAATATCATGATCAGGCCAACTGTATTTTCGTCGACAAAATCGCCGGTCTTAACACTCATACTCCAAGCTATGGCCAAAGAGGCTGTGTCGAAATCTATGAACATGAATTAGATCAAAAACTATACCCCGTGCACCGTTTAGACAAAGCCACCTCAGGAGCTTTGGTTTTTGCTAAGTCTTCTGAAACAGCAGCAAAACTCACACAATTATTTGAGTCGCATCAAGTTCAAAAGAAATACTTATTTTTAACAGATAAAATTTCCGAACAAAGTAACTTTTCTTATGAATCTAATATCACCAAAGAAAAAAATACTTTCGTCAGTAAAGAAACATCTGACAATAATTCGAAAACTAGTTTTAAATACCTTAATAAGCTTGGAAACTACTATTTGTGGGAAGCAATTCCTCATACTGGAAAACCTCACCAAATTCGTCTTCATGCCCAAGCCAATAATATTCCTATTCTTGGTGACAGTGAACACGGTGGTTCACCCTTTTTTCGACTCTGCTTACATTCTTTATCTTTAGAATTTAATCTAAATGGCGAAGACATTAGTTTTAAAACCAATACTCCGGCCTGGGCAAAACACCCGACTCAAGACATCGAAGAGGCTATTTTAATTGAAGCCTTTCAACGCAGAGAAAGACTCTATTCTTTTTCTCATTATCCCGAAGAATGCCTACGACTGAGTCACCGCGAACTTGATACCTATCGTATTGATCAGTACGGTAAAAATCTTTGGGTGTATTGGTATAAAGAATCAGACCCAACTGCCACTGACTTAGAAAGATTTGAACGATTAGCAAAAACACATAATAAAAATATCCTCGTCAGAAAAATGCTCAACCGTGGCGAAGATCCCAATGCAGAACTTTTATGGACGATCAAAGGAACTAGTTCGGATGAATCTGAAACTCGATGGACTGCTTTGGAAAATGGTGTCCGCTTTGATTTAAGATCAGATACGGGACTTTCTCCTGGGTTATTTCTAGATCAACGTGAAAATCGTCTATGGGCCAAAGATCACGCCGAAGGCAAAAGTGTTTTAAATTTATTTTCGTACACGAGTGGTTTTAGTGTCGTTTCAGCTCTAGGCGGAGCCAAAGAAGTCTGCACAGTTGATGTTTCAGCAAATTTTATCGAGTGGAGCAAAGAAAATTTTAAACTCAATAACCTAGATCCCGAAGACGAAAAATATGAATTCTGGGTTCAAGATTGTTTATTGTTTTTAAAAGGAACTTATAAACGTAAAAGAAAATTTGGCATGATCATCTGTGACCCACCTTCTTTTGGTCGATCTAAAAATGGAGTTTTTTCCATTTCGAAAAACTTTGATGAGCTTTTTATTCACTGTATGTACTGTTTAGAAAAAAATGGCTTACTACTATTTAGTACAAACTATGAAAAATGGGAAATCAGTGATTTGCATCTAAAACTTAATAAACTTAAACGCGAATTTTCATTCAAAATTCTAGATGCTCCCCCGCAAGGATTAGACTTTGAGCTTCCAGATCAATCTCCACTGATGAAGTCGATCATTGTTCGCAAAAATTAGTTTATTGCTTTAATAAATACTCTCCCCACAGTTCATTTGTGCCCTGTGGGTTTTTCTTTGCATAAGCATAAAATCTATTTAAAAAATCCAACTGTTCTTTTTCATAGCGATAATACAGAGATGATTCTACCGACAAACTGAACAAATCGTCTTTGGAATACAAAGCTCTATATTTTCCATAAAATGCCTCCAGAGAACTCTGATTGGCATTTTGTAAAATATCATACATCAACATAAAATAAGCAGCACGTTCTTTGCCTTCGTAATCCACAAAGTGCAACCATGCTTTCGAAGGCAATTTTCTGCAAGCTTCAATAAATATGTCAACTTCACGATCTGAGGGGCGTAAATGTTGAACGACGCTCAAGCGTTCATAATTCATTCCGCTAGAACGAACTAGGCTCGCAAAGCTTTCTATGCTCTGCACAGAGGTATCGCCAATAACTGAACCCACAGTAAGCTCAGAGAGTAAACGTTTTTCCCTCTGCAAAGCTTCATCCCTATTCGCACTTGAGTTTGTCCAATTATGAGGAGCATACCAAGTCACAGCACGATCATTCACCAACCCGTGAGGTTCTTGGCGCAAATCAAAAACATAAATAAGTTCATGTTCTTTTTTAGGAAGTATTTTCTTTATGGCTGATAGACCTTCAGAACCAAAGCTGCCGCTGCTCGAAGCTCTAAGTGTCGAGTTAGCAACAAAATTCTTTGCCTTTCCCTTAGACTCAACCGGATCAAACTTTAACTCAGTGGGCTCCGTGGCCGTTGGACGAGACATAAAAAACTGATTTTTAGAGGAGGACATTTCAGCAAGAGTATCAGAAGGAAGAGATGCCGTATCTGCACAACTACAGGCTGCTAAAACTGTGACTAAGCCAAGGCTTTTGGCAATATTAAGACTTTTAATAGAATCAAACACTAAGTCCTCCTGTTTTCCCAAAGAGGACTTCTAAAGCTTAGGCTTTGATCGAACCTCTGGAAAATAGCTCTTCTAAATACTGAACAGCGCTGTCTTGAGTTCGCATGTAATAATGCGCCTTAAGGATATCCTGCTCTTGTTGATTTAAGGAAGCATTATTCCCATTTTTTTTCAGACGATCTTGAGAGATATGATACAGCCCCAAAGCACCCGCCACAGAAATATTAAAACTTTGTACAAAGCCCGACATTGGAATAATCACTGTCTCATCGGCCGCTGAAATTATTTCTTCAGAAGCTCCATTTTTTTCATTTCCTAAAACAAATGCAACTTTTCCAGAAAAATCTATTTCATGCAGAGGTTTTGCTTTTGCATCTAAATGAGTGACACAAATTTTGTAACCTTGAGCCTTAAGCTGAGAAACGCAGTCCTTAGTGCTTTTCCACTTTTGAACCTCAACCCATTTATCCGCGCCTTGGGTCACACGAGCTGATTCTTTAAATTTTTCCTGAGTTTCAATAACATGAAAATTACCAAATCCCATGCCCTCTGCAGAACGCATCACCGCGGAAATATTTCCGCGATCATAGACACTTTCTAAAACAACAGCTGTTTCAAAGTTTCTTTGTGCGGCAACTTTTTCAAATTTTGCTTTTCTGTCATCGGTTAAAAGAGGGCCGATATGATCCAAAATAGTTTGATAATTAACGGTAAGGTTTGCATTTAAACGAAAGTCAGGACCATAGGGAAACATACTAAACGCCTTCGGGGAAATTGATGAGTGGAAATGTTATGTTTCTTAAAAA
>JBHIVS010000204.1:0-4902 GCA_041987885.1 Pseudobdellovibrionaceae bacterium
TAACTGGTCTGAGAGGATGATCAGTCACACTGGAACTGAGACACGGTCCAGACTCCTACGGGAGGCAGCAGTAGGGAATATTGCACAATGGAGGAAACTCTGATGCAGCGACGCCGCGTGAGTGATGAAGGCCTTCGGGTCGTAAAGCTCTGTCGCAGGGGAATAACACAATGAAGGTACCCTGTAAGAAAGGATCGGCTAACTTCGTGCCAGCAGCCGCGGTAAGACGAGGGATCCTAGCGTTGTTCGGAATCATTGGGCGTAAAGCGGATGTAGGTGGCTATGTAAGTCAGATGTGAAAGCCTGGGGCTCAACCCCAGAAGTGCATTTGATACTGCGTAGCTTGAGTGTCGGAGAGGTTACTAGAATTGTTGGTGTAGTGGTGAAATACGTAGATATCAACAGGAATACCGGAGGCGAAGGCGGGTAACTGGCCGAACACTGACACTGAGATCCGAAAGCGTGGGGATCAAACAGGATTAGATACCCTGGTAGTCCACGCCGTAAACGATGGATACTTGTTGTTAGAGGTATTGACCCCTTTAGTGACGAAGCTAACGCGTTAAGTATCCCGCCTGGGGAGTACGGTCGCAAGATTAAAACTCAAAGAAATTGACGGGGGCCCGCACAAGCGGTGGAGCATGTGGTTTAATTCGATGCAACGCGAAGAACCTTACCTAGGCTTGACATGTACTGGAAGACTGGCAGAAATGTCGTCGCCTTCGGGCCGGTACACAGGTGCTGCATGGCTGTCGTCAGCTCGTGTCGTGAGATGTTGGGTTAAGTCCCGCAACGAGCGCAACCCCTGCATTTAGTTGCCAGCATTCAGTTGGGCACTCTAGATGGACTGCCGGTGTTAAACCGGAGGAAGGTGGGGATGACGTCAAGTCCTCATGGCCCTTATGCCTAGGGCTACACACGTGCTACAATGGTGGTCACAAACTGAAGCGAAGCCGCAAGGTGGAGCAAATCGGAGAAAAGCCATCTAAGTTCAGATTGATCTCTGCAACTCGAGATCATGAAGTCGGAATCGCTAGTAATCGCGGATCAGAATGCCGCGGTGAATACGTTCCCGGGCCTTGTACACACCGCCCGTCACACCATGGGAGTTTGTTGCACCAGAAGTAGGTAGTCTAACCGCAAGGAGGACGCTTACCACGGTGTGGCCGATGACTGGGGTGAAGTCGTAACAAGGTAGCCGTAGGGGAACCTGCGGCTGGATCACCTCCTTTCTAAGGATTATCCAGTCAATCTTCACTAGGACTAGTTCCTATGTAAGTTAAAATGACTCAATCTTAGGTCAACTCACTCTTCCCGAGTGGGTGAGTCCCAAAAATCTTATCTAGCTGTTTAGTTTTGAGAGAGTGAAGCCTAACGGGCCGGTAGCTCAGTTGGTTAGAGCACACGCTTGATAAGCGTGGGGTCGGAAGTTCGAGTCTTCCCCGGCCCACCAAGTTCTGCTGATGGTAAGAGCTTAAGGTGAAGTTAGCGTTTTACTTTTTAACGATTTAGAATATCGTTCTTTGACAATTGAATAGATTGATTTAGTTGATTTTTAGCGAGGTTAGTTCCAATTATTTAAAGCTACAAAGGGCTTTCGGTGGATGCCTTGGCACTAAGAAGCGATGAAGGACGTGGTAAGCTGCGATAAGCTTCGGGGAGTGGCACACACACTTTGATCCGGAGATTTCCGAATGGGGAAACCCACCAATTAATGGTATCACTCACTGAATACATAGGTGTTTGAAGCAAACGAGGGGAAGTGAAACATCTCAGTACCCTCAGGAAAAGAAATCAAAACAGAGATTACCTTAGTAGTGGCGAGCGAACGGGTAAGAGCCTAAACCAGAATCATTTACTTGATTTTGGGGTCGTGGGACCGCGATGTGAGACCGTAAAGGTTAGAATAACAGTCTGGAAAGTCTGGCGAGACAGGGTGATAGCCCCGTGTTCGAAAACCTTGAAAGCTCTAGCGGAATCCCGAGTACCACAAGACACGTGAAATCTTGTGGGAATCAATGAGGACCACCTCATAAGGCTAAATATTCCTTAGTGACCGATAGTGAACAAGTACCGTGAGGGAAAGGTGAAAAGAACCCCGAGAGGGGAGTGAAATAGAAACTGAAACCGAAAGTCTACAAGCAGTTAGAGACCCTTAAGTGGTCGATAGCGTACCTTTTGCATAATGAGTCAGCGAGTTATGTTTGCAAGCGAGGTTAAGCCGTTGAAGGTGGAGCCGTAGCGAAAGCGAGTCTGAATAGGGCGATTTAGTTTGCAGGCATAGACCCGAAACCCGGTGATCTAATCATGGACAGGTTGAAGCGAGGGTAACACCTCGTGGAGGACCGAACAAGTTGAGGTTGAAAACTCTTTTGATGATCTGTGATTAGGGGTGAAAGGCCAATCAAACTGGGTGATAGCTGGTTCTCCCCGAAATATATTTAGGTATAGCGTCAGGTAAAAAATATCATGGAGGTAGAGCACTGAATGGGCTAGGGGTCTTTACCGGATTACCAAACCCAAATAAACTCCGAATGCCATAGATATGTTCCCTGGCAGGCAGACTCAGGGTGATAAGGTCATGAGTCGAGAGGGAAAGAGCCCAGACCAACAGCTAAGGTCCCTAAATACATGCTCAGTGGAAAACGTTGTGGAGTTACTTTGACAACTAGGAGGTTGGCTTAGAAGCAGCAATCCTTTAAAGAAAGCGTAATAGCTCACTAGTCTAGTGACTCTGCGCGGAAGATACAACGGGGCTAAGCATGTTACCGAAGCTTTGGATTAAGATATTTTATATTTTAGTGGTAGGGGAGCGTTCTAGTGTAGGCTGAAGGTTGACCGTTAGGACAGCTGGACGAACTAGAAGTGATCATGCTGACATAAGTAGCGTTTAACTCGGGTGAAAAACCCGGGCGCCGAAAACTCAAGGATTCCTGGGTAAAGATAATCTTCCCAGGGTTAGTCGAGCCCTAAGACGAGGCCACATGGCGTAGTCGATGGCAAAACGGTTAATATTCCGTTACCTAATAAATCGCGCTTAAGGAATGACGGTGTAGGATATCACAGCCCCTTATTGGATTGGGGTGTAAGCATGTAGGAGGATCAGTAGGCAAATCCGCTGGTCGTAACTCTGAGGTGTGAATGCGAGGGACTTGTCCCGGAAGTGTGAAAAGCCATGCATCCAAGAAAAGTTTCGTAAGTTTAGTTTTATTAGCTCGTACCGTAAACCGACTCAGGTGAGTGGGGTGAATATCCTAAGGCGATGGGGTGAATTCTGGTCAAGGAACTCGGCAACTTAACACCGTAACTTCGGGAAAAGGTGTGCCCGCGAGAGTGTAAGGATTTACTCCCCAAGCTTTTTCGGGTCGCAGAGAAATGGGAGTAGCGACTGTTTATCAAAAACACAGGTATGTGCAAAGTCACAAGACGAAGTATACATACTGACGCCTGCCCGGTGCTGGAAGGTTAAGAGGATTTGTTAGCGTAAGCGAAGCAGAGAATCGAAGCCCCAGTAAACGGCGGCCGTAACTATAACGGTCCTAAGGTAGCGAAATTCCTTGTCGGGTAAGTTCCGACCTGCACGAATGGCGTAACGACTTCTCCGGTGTCTCGACCAGATGCCTCGCGAAATTGAATTCTCGGTGAAAATGCCGAGTACCCGCAGAAAGACGGAAAGACCCCGTGAACCTTTACTGTAGCTTGGCAGTGATTTTAGAGTTGGCATGTGTAGGATAGGTGGGAGACTTTGAAGCAGTGGCGCTAGCCATTGTGGAGTCAACCTTGAAATACCACCCTTGGCACCTTTGAAATCTAACCTGCTCCTCTTATCGAGGAGAGGGACACTGTCTGGTGGGCAGTTTGACTGGGGCGGTCGCCTCCCAAAAAGTAACGGAGGCGCGCGATGGTCCCCTCAGCCTGATTGGAAACCAGGCGTCGAGTGCATTGGCATAAGGGGGCTTGACTGCGAGACCTACAAGTCGAGCAGGTGCGAAAGCAGGCCAAAGTGATCCGGTGGTCCCGCGTGGAAGGGCCATCGCTCAACGGATAAAAGGTACTCCGGGGATAACAGGCTTATTCCATCCAAGAGTCCATATCGACGATGGAGTTTGGCACCTCGATGTCGGCTCATCACATCCTGGGGCTGGAGCAGGTCCCAAGGGTTTAGCTGTTCGCTAATTAAAGTGGTACGCGAGCTGGGTTCAGAACGTCGTGAGACAGTTTGGTCCTTATCTTCTGTGGGCGTATGAGATTTGAGTAGACCTGTCCTTAGTACGAGAGGACCGGGATGGACGAACCTCTGGTGTTCCTGTTGTCGCGCCAGCGGCATGGCAGGGTAGCTATGTTTGGAATTGATAACCGCTGAAAGCATCTAAGCGGGAAGCAAACTACGAGATTAGATCTCACTGGGGCTTCGGCCCCCTAAAGACTCCTCGGAGACTACGAGGTTGATAGGCTGAAGGTGTAAGTGTGGTAACACATTGAGCTGATCAGTACTAATAGGTCGTGAGGCTTTTTTAAATTTTTTAATTTTCTATTAAATAGAAATACCTGTTCTTAACTTGTAAACATATGAACTAGAATAGGGAATCTGGGACTAACTAGATCCGCTAAAAATCAACTAAATCAATCATTCAATTATCTGAGAAATAAAGCAGTCTTTTCCGTTTGTATCGGTAAATAGGTTGCAAAAGAACGTAGGTTAGCATAAGAAACTAACCACTTTGATTTTAAAAACGCTTTGCTGGTGTTTTTAGCAGAGGGGCCACACCTGATCCCATTCCGAACTCAGAAGTTAAGTCCTCTTGCGGCGATGGTATTGCACAGGTGACTGTGTGGGAGAGTAGCACGATGCCAGCTCTATTTTATTCGAAAACCCGTCTTAAGAAATTAAGACGGGTTTTT
>JBHIVS010000205.1:0-4882 GCA_041987885.1 Pseudobdellovibrionaceae bacterium
CGAATAGTTGTCAGTTTGCTGACAAGTGGTTTGGCAGTTGTTGAACTTACAGTTTTTTGGATATCTTTTTGGAGATTAATTTCTTCTTTAGTTTGAGCGATTTGTTTCTCAAGAGTAGAGAGCTCCTGATGAGAAGAAACCACTTTGTAGGCAGTTACATATTGTTGGTCAACTGAGACCACAACTTTATACTGTTGCGAAGGTGTTCCCGTAATTTGCAGTTCTTTGAACATGAAACGTAAGCGCTCTGGGGCCTTTGTTTTTTTAACTGCTACTAGTGAGTTTTCAGCGACCGCTTTTGAAGAGTCTGCAAGACTCATTTCTGACAGTTCTGAATCTGTATTTAATATAATTTCTGATTTTCCGTTAAGAGTGTCTAACTCTGAGATCGAAAATATACTTTCACGAGCATCGTAAGGCAGCTTGGCTTCACGCTTGTCAGTACATCCCGTGATAAAGATCGCCGTGGCAATCAGGACAGTAAAAGCTTTTGTGTACTTTAACTTGTTAGACATATCTCTCTCCAATCATTTTTTGTCACTCCATAACCGCCAAATCTAATAGAGTGGCAGCTTACGGAATAACATCTCTCTGTAATGTAGATATTGCATAGGGGGTGCCATGGATTGTTTTGTCAGATTCATTAGGATGTCTTTCAGGTCTGCAATCTTGTGTAATTTGTGAAAAAGCGACGTTTTTGGACAAAAAAAGCAGCCTGATTTCTCAAGACCGCCTTGGTGATTCATATTGATATTATTTGGGAATTTTAAAAAGCCATCGTCCCAGAGATATACACGATAGAGCTATTTTCATCATAGACTTTAACGTTAGAGTCATAGCCATTCGATTTAATAGTATTGCCAGAGTTTGAGTGTCCTGCGGCAACAGAGAAAACCTTATTAATTTCTGCTCCAATTTCTTGGGAAATACTGAAAGAGTCTTTCATTGTATTTTGATAAGACCAAGCATTTACATGGGAAAAGTCAGCAGATAAATAAACTGAGTTAGGAAAAGTATAAGAAATAGATAAATTCTGAGTGGCCGTCATTTTAGTATTTACAGCGCCATCATATGCTTCTTCATATTGATGAATATTTCTAGTAACCCCAAGGCCAGCCACGATATCTAAACCTTTGATAAGATACTTATTGTTGATAATGAAAGTAGCTCCTGTAGTGACAGCGGTTCTTAGTGATTGTCTTTTATAAGACTCTTTAGAAGTCGGCAATACCATTCCGATTCGATAGTTCATATTGAGACGATTATGGATAGCAAAAGGACTACGTTGTAGGGTTAGAGACGTATTTGCAAAATCATTATTCTCAGAGTCTTTGAGGTCTTGAGAATAGCCAGTTTGAGCACGAGCAGAAAAGTTTTTATTAAATTTCAAATTGAGACGAGCGGTGTAGTCCATTCCATCAAAGCGAGTACCATCCTGATGATCAATTAAATTGGTGGAACGATTTGCACTGACGAATCCACTCCAGATATTACTTTGTTTTTTTGGAGCTTGAGTCACTGTTGTTGTTGAATTAACAGCGGCATTGTTATTGGCGTGGGCAATGCTTACTATGGCATGCATTGCTAAAAATGAAATCACAAAAAGTTTTTTCATAGAAACCTCTCCAATAAAACAAGTCTAAATTACTTATTGGCAATTAGGGTGCCAGAAAAAACAAGGCTCAAAGAGCAAGGTTAAAGACTTAGTTGTCTATGAAATAGTCAGTGAGCCTAAAGAGGGAACCAATTATCGTCACCATAACTGGCCCTCTTCGCTTAATAAGCATGTTGTTAAGTCATTGAAATTAACTTTTTTTCGATTGTTTGAAGAATCATTTTTAGCGGATATTTAGTAAATTTTATTGATGTCATCCGTACAAGTGATCGATTCTAGCACAAGCATGTTCTCAGCAGGAATTACCGTCACGCCTCCTTGATTTGAGGAGGCTATGCTTTTGACATCTATACGTAGAATTTTATTTAGATAAAGTTCTCCGGAAAGTCGATATCCAACATAGGGAAATCCCATAGTATTGCAATAAGATTGGTCTCCGTTTCCACTAGACGCAATAGGGAGTTTTGTAGATAAAAATCGTCCTGATATTTTATAATATGGATTCTTAAAAGAAACATAGTCACTTGTGTCTTGGTAAATGCTTTCAGCGCAAAGTTCAGCTTCTTTTATTCCATCGTCTGTTCGTAAACTTTGAAATCGTGAAGAACAAACGTCAGCTTGCGATACTGTTGAAATGAGTAGAGATGTTAGTACAAGAGTTAGTAGGGTTCCTTTGTTCATATTTTCTCCTAAATTTGACATTTAAAACTAATAGATTTTCTTTTTTTATGTTCTTTAAGACAGCCCTCGAGAGTATCCATACTTTTATCGATAGCTTTATATGTCGCTTCGATATATTGGTTGTATGTAACTTGGCTGTCGTTTTGAAGGTCTCCCGCTGGAATAAAAGGCATATCGTAATTCAAGAGAATAAGCTCTTGCAAAGCACGAGATGTTCTACCGTTTCCATCGGTGAAGGGGTGAATAGAGACAAACCATCTTTGAATCATTGCGGAGAGTTCAATAGGAGCCATCGTAGGATTACCTCTCCAATATTGTTGGAGATTGTATTTCAAAAATGAACTGAGCCAATTAATCTGAGGAATTACCCATTGGGGATCTACGTAGCTCAATAAAACTTTGTTGCTTTTATTTTGGCAAGTTCCAACAACTGCACTCATCTGTGCACCAATTTGTGCATTTTCAGAGCTATCGATGTATCCCATAGATCTTACGATTTGTTTAAAGCTAACATTGTTTTTTCTTTCCCAATTCGCCGCCATTTCTTTATTACTGCGCTCGACAGATAAAGCATTTTCTAAGGTACGAGAATCATAATCTTGGCAATAGGTAGTTGGTTGCCCCTTTTTTCTATAAACTCCGGGGCGAACTCCATAAGAATCAGGAGCATTATCTATTCGATCGTTAATAAGATTTAAATTTAGATCGATATAATAGTTTGTCGTGAAATTTTCTGAAAGTAGAAAATTTTGTGATTTATTTTTCGTAAGGCGATTGATTCCAGATTCCCAAACCTGCCAAGTTTCTGGAGCAGGTTCGTAGATATATTCTAGAGGAGTTCGCTTTATTTTTTCCTTTTCCCAAGTGTATCTTTATATAAAACGCAGCGCTTTGTATTCATGGATATCATTTATATTTATACCCAGTTCGGAAAACTTTGCTCTTAGTTTTTGAAATCGGTCTTGTATTTTGCAGTCTTTATAGAAGGAGCTAGAACGACCCTCTGATTTTGCTTTGGCTTTTAAAATACTGTCGCAAGCAAAACTACTTGAGGAAGCTAGCAAGATTGCAAAAGCAAGAGGACGTAGTATTTTAATATCTAAAGGCATAAAAACTCCATAGTTGTTCAAGAAATAAGTGACTACTTCTCGAAGAGAACTGTTGTTCGACGAAGTGGTGCAAGAGATATTCCATGGATGCGAGTTCAAAGTGATCAATTGTCTGAATAAGTTTTAGTCATCGTTACAAAATTTGCTTCAAGTTAAAGAGAATTGTTTGACACGAGCTTCTTGCCTTTTAATATGCTTACAATATGGAAACTCGAAATAAAATTATGATTTTTTCTGATGGTGCTTGTTCTGGCAACCCTGGTCCTGGGGGGTGGGGTAGTGTTGTCGTACTGCCGAACAATCAAGTGATTGAACTTGGTGGAGGCGCTCCGTCGACGACTAATAATAAGATGGAGATGACTGCAGCCCTAGAAGCCCTGCGATATGTTAAAAATTTAAATATGCCTGTGGATTTTTACACTGACTCCACTTATTTAATTCGAGGAATTACTCAGTGGATTTTTGGTTGGAGACGAAACGGTTGGAAAACCTCAGAGGGCGCAGAGGTTGCGAATAGAGAAATTTGGGAAGCTCTTTCGGATGTGTTAAAAGACAGATCTGCGGCCAATAAGATCGAATGGCATTATACTCGAGGACATATTGGTACACCGGGGAATGAGAGATGTGATCAAATTGCCGTTGCATATTCAAAAAACGAATTTGTAACTTTATATAAAGGCTCCCTAGAGTTATATAATGTCAATATACTGAACGTACCTGAAGACACATCCCTGCCAGCACAATCAAGCTCTAAAATTGCGGAGAAAAAAGAAGCTTATAGCTATCTTAGCAATATTGGAGGCATTGTTTATCGCCATAAAAGCTGGCCTGATTGTCAAAGACGTACGCACGGGCAGTCTGGGGCCAAATTTAAAAAAGCCAAGTCTGCGCAAGACGAACAGGAAATTTTAAAATCTTGGGGACTTTTGGGGTCCGCAGTTATTAAAGACTCCTGAACGAATAAAAAGGACGTGAGCGAACGATGACGACGACGATATTTTTTAAAAAACCTACCAAATCAGAAGTTCTTTTAAAGATATCTTTGTGGATCTTGTTCGTTTTTTTTCAATCACCAGCAGTATTTGCTGCTAGTAAAAAAATGATAACCTGCCAACGACCTCTTATAGTTGATATCACTCATTTAGAGCCTGGCTATATTGAAACGCCTCGAACTGATGGCGGAAAAGGAATTGCTTTTGATTTAGCAGAAGAGTTAGAGAAAAGAACTGGTTGTCAGGTAGTAAAATATATTACCAGTCTGCCTAAAGCTTTAGATAACATGACTCATTTCAGAAGTGATTTGTTTTTGATTGTTGGTTATTCACCCAAGGTTAAATTTCAGAGTTTTCATTTACTTTATAAAACACGAAAAGAATTTATCATCCGTAAGTCAAAATACATCGAAAACTTCTCTCTCTCTGATTACGTGAATAAAAGCAAAATCGTTTTTGGAATTTACCAAGGGACTCAAACTTTT
>JBHIVS010000206.1:0-4879 GCA_041987885.1 Pseudobdellovibrionaceae bacterium
ACAGTAAATAGCTCACTGCAGTAATCAGCCCCAAAGTGACTGAACCTAAACTAATACTCCGTCGCCATGGTTGACGCCAATCTTGTTTTAAAGAACCAGAACCAGGATTTCCTAAAATTAATAGAAGGATGTTATAGAGATCGGCCACCCACTTACCCGAAACTCATTCAGGCAGCATCCAACGGAAACCTGACCCATCGGGAACCTGACGTCACAGATTTTTGCAAACCTTTACCTCAATGAGCTGGATCACTTTATTGTGCATAAAAACGGCTTTAAGCATCTTTTTCGGTTCATGGATGACTTGGTGATTATCCACCCACAAAAATGCAAACTAGAGGCCCTATTGGAAGAAATAAAGGCATTTTGTATCAACACCTTAGATGTTGAGGTTCATCCCAACAAGATTGTTCTTTGTGAGGCCAAAAAAGGCATTGAATTTTTAGGGTTTCATGTCACCAATAGAAAACGCATCATCAGGCCTACCAACATTGCGCGAATCAAAAACAGAATGCGTAAATTTTCAAAAATGATGCAGCAAGGAAGCCAAACCCCCGGTAAAACGGAGCAACGACTCAAAAGCTGGATGGGATATGCCTGCCATGGGCAGGTCAAGTTTCAATTGGAGCACCTTACTTCTTGGAGTTCTTTCGATCCACAACTTCAGCAACTTTGTCAGAGCGCTTTTTTTCCACCTTCAAAAGACCACCCACCTGGGCCAGGGCCGATACAATCAACTGCGCAAAGCGAGCATAGCGTTTTGTATCAATCGCCTTCAGATCGTGAGATATGCGAATCAGAATCCGAGTTTTTTCAAGCCTTACAATCGCAGACACCAAAGCCTGTTCCCGGCGGTCCTCGGCGACGATCGCCTCGGTTACATCTTCCAGTGCCATTAACAGAGAAGTTGAAAGACGTTTCCCCACGCTGTACTTATGAATCTTCGGAAACTGCGCATGGGCCCGTTCAAATTCGATAATCAAATCATAAAGTGTGCGAAAGACTGGAAATAAATCCACGCGATCTTTGGGTAAGTTCTCTTCAATTTTTTGTTCGGATTTTTGCGCTGATTTTTCTTCAGACATAACTCTTGTGGGGCCTACTCGGCCCCACCCCCAAATTTAAATTTTTACCCCTAGCGAAAACAGCATCGGGAGCCGACGCTGGTACTCACGGAGTTGCCGTTGAATGAATCACAACCGCTGCCGCCCATAAACTGGCCGTTGGTGTTATAGAGATCGGCCACCCACTCCCAATTTCCTGTCATGCCCGTCGGAAGACCCGAAACGCACGCCATTGCCCATTCACCTGCAGAACATAGGCGAGCTTTTGTAGGAGTTTTATTATAACAAGCCGTCGTTGCATTTAGCCAAGTTGCAGACGCTTCTTCGTTCGTTGAGATACAAAATGCCTCAGCACTGCCGCTGGTGCCGATCAAGGTAAATCCCGGAGGACAGCTCGTACGACCACCACCGGAAGCCGCTTGACTGACCCAGGTTGTGCCATTGCTGGTTAATACATTCCCTGATGTTCCTGGTGCGACCACTTGAACAGTACTTGTTCCATTGCCCAGGATCACATTGTTGGCAGCTAAGGACGTGGCACCGGTTCCTCCTTGGGCGACAGTAAGATTTCCGCCGCTCACAGTTTGCCAAGTTCCATCATCACGCAAAAACTTAGTACCATCGGCCCCTGTCGGACTTATTGTGGCCAAAGGACCTAAACCCAGATTTGATCGGGCCGTGGCTGCATCCGTTGCCCCCGTACCACCATTTGCAATCGCTACAGTACCGCTGATATTTGTGGCGGTCGTCGCAGTTGAGGCATTCCCTGTAATGTGAATTCCGGCCGCTGTTCCGTCAGCATTGAAACCATTTAAAATCGCATCAAGCTTTGTGAATCTATCAAAAACACTTTCTAAATTCGTTTGCGTCACACCCTTGGCATTGTTGATGCTCGCAAAATCCGAAGCCGCTTTCCCCTCTAGGGTTTCTGAGTTGATCGCATAGGCCATCGCACGCATGTTAAAATCTGCAACCACCGGGATTGAATCAACATACAAACTCATACGGAATTTGCGGGCACCGTTTGTGCTTGTTGGATCAAAACTTGTGACAGAACCATTCTCAGAGCCATCGGTATTAAGACAAACTAACCCCGAAGGTAGGCTTGGACCATTAGATATCGTCGAAGAGTTGTTCATAACCTGTTTTAGCGTAAGGCCTGGATCATTTCCCACCACAGTACCTGTACCTAGAGCTAAATTAATATAACCTTTGGAGATATTTACTCCGGTAAAGTTTTCTTCACGTAAAATACAATCACTCGGTGAGAGAATGCGCGCATTCACAGTCACTCCCGACTTTGTCGGATACGTTCCGTCTGGAAGCTTAATCACCCCTTGAAAGCTAATGCCTTTATGCTGGGCAAAAGAGGATGGAGAAATTAGAAAAAATAACGACATAAGACAGGAATATACGTACCACTTCTTATTCATAAAAAACTCCCTCGACCTCAACTCCGTTTACTAATTTTGTTTTCTGCACAATCTCACCAAAAGATCCCGTCACCACCACGCCGTTATTAGTGGTAACAACCTCACCGGCAATAAAATCCGGTTCTTTACGGTTCAGGTTTTCTATAATGGAGCCAGGGATCTGTGAAAGATCCGACAACGACGCATCTATAGAGCAGGCAACAAGAAAAACAGGCGCGATGATTAATAACAAAAACACTTTGATTCTCATAAGGTACGTATCGGAATACGAGTTAAATTTATTTACCCCCCCCCAATAAATTTTAACTATTTGATTTTAAAGAACTTTATCGACCTAAAGGGCACCCTCACTGTGACCCCCTCCCCTTTTAATGTCTCATAATGGGATTTTTTATATTTCAAGATCCGCCTCGACTTCTTCTGGAGTTGTCTTGTGCGGTCGATCTTTACTGGAAGATAAAGACTCTTTGTATAAGGCTAAGAAAAATAAAGGCATGCTGAAAGCTTCAAATTACTAGGGAATGGCTCCATAAGGCTCTTGTTAATAATGAATTTTGTCGGAAATATTATGTTTTACGACCGACGAATCGCCGGTAACTCTCGATACAGAGGCCTTTAAACTCAGTACGAAAAAATTCTCTGCTTTTTTTTGGATTTGCTTTGGCTTTGCCATAGCTTTCGCATTGGCAAGTTATCTTTACTACGTAGGAATGGCTGTTCTTTTTCCACTTCTTTTCAGTGCCATCTGCTTTTTGTGGGATTCAAAAGCAAAAGAGACCTCTAACTGAGGTCTCTTTAAAAAATCTTAATTCATCTTCCCAATTTATTTTCAGTCTACTGTTCAGTCACCAAAGCCGCGGCAGGCAAACGACCCTCGGGTCTAAATTCTTGATGTTCAATCGCTGTCATTTTATTTTTAATCTCACCCGCTTTTTTCAAATCAGTCTCTAACTCAGCAGCACGTTTATACATTTGCTTTGCCTTTGCTAGCATCGACTTTTTGTAATAAGCGTCACCAAGATGTTCAGCAATAATACTCACTCCTGGTTGTTTCTTAACGGCAACTTCTAAGTACTTAATCGCATCAACATATTTATCTTGTTTGTATAAAACCCAACCCAATGTATCTAGAATATAACCATCTTGTGGATCACTTTCTAATGCTTTTCTTGCCAATTTTTCGGCCTCAGGTAAATTCTCACCCATCTCAGCCCAAGTAGATGTGATGAAAATGATCGAGGCTGGAGATGAGAACTGGAAAAATTTAGTCCCTGAAAAAGTCAGAGATCTGATCATCGCTGGAAAACTTTTTGGCTATAAAAAATAACTCCAGAAAACCTTTGAAAATAAAGTCTTCCTAAAAAGAGACATTTGAATCTTCTAATAAAAGTTAAAAACAAAAAGCCCTCCAAAGAGGGCTTTTTTAATAACACTCAATAAACATTTAAAAACTATTAGTCTAAACGAGAATCCAAGAATTCAATCAGACATTGAACTGGCTGACCTGATCCCCCCGCTGACAACAAAGCTCCTGAAGCCTTATCATTCCATGCATACACATCTAAATGGGCCCATTTTTTATTCCCAACAAATTTTTGTAGAAATAATGCTGCTGTAATTGCACCACCAAAACCACCACCAGAATTTTTGCAATCAGCAAACGGAGACGACAAATCACCCCAGTATTTACCAAACAAAGGCATTCTCCAGTTTAAGTCCCCGGATCTTTGCCCCGCAGTTGTTAAGTTAAAGGCAAGCTCATCGTCAGAGGCAAAAAGACCCGCGATATCTGCACCTAACCCAACTTTGATAGCTCCCGTCAATGTTGCAACATCAATCACGTATTCTGGCTCATCTTTGCCAGTTTGATTAACTGCTACATCTAAAACGTCTGCAAGTACAAGGCGACCTTCAGCATCTGTATTGTCAATTTCAACTTTCATTCCATTACGAGCCGTAATGATGTCACCTGGTCTGAATGATTTTCCATCCACAGAGTTTTCTGCCAATGCCAAGTAAAAATCCAGAGGCGCAGGGTAATTAGATTCAACAGCCCAGTTAGCCATCGCCAACACACAAGCAGCGCCGCCCATGTCTTTTTTCATCAATCTCATTGCTGAAGAAGGCTTAATATCAACTCCACCTGTATCAAAAGTGATTCCTTTACCTACAAAGGCTACAGGTTTTAATTTTGATTTCTAAACTTAGGAAATTTTGTTTACAAACACTAGATTTTCAGTTCTTTTTTCCCGTTTCTTGTTTATTTAAGCACATGCTATTTTCCTAATTTATTTACTTTGATTTTTATCTTTTATTTTCATCTCTTAATATTCTTTATTTCAAAAATTTGCCTTATTTCTTTTTCAGAGTTACTTTTACAGA
>JBHIVS010000207.1:0-4865 GCA_041987885.1 Pseudobdellovibrionaceae bacterium
TCCAGGAGTAGGTAAAACATCTCTTGGTCGTTCGATCGCAAAAGCTATGGGCAGAGAATATGTTCGTATCGCTCTTGGCGGTGTGAAAGATGAAGCGGAAATCCGTGGTCACAGAAGAACATATGTAGGTGCAATGCCCGGTAAAATTGTTCAAGCTTTGAGACAGGCTAAAACAAATAACCCTGTGATCGTACTTGATGAAATCGATAAGTTAGGTTCTGACTTCAGAGGTGACCCATCAGCAGCAATGCTTGAGGTTCTAGATCCAGAACAAAATTCTACATTCCGTGATAACTATTTAAATGTAGATTTCGATTTATCAAATGTTCTTTTCCTTGCGACTGCAAACGTGCTTGAAAATATTCCACCGGCACTTCGCGATCGTATGGAAATCCTGAACATTCCTGGTTACACAGAAAATGATAAATTGCTTATTACTAAAAAGCATTTAATCCGCAGACAAATTGAAGCCAATGGTATCACTGATGATAACATCCGCTTCACTGACGAAGGTATCAAATACCTTATCGCAGGATACACTCGCGAAGCAGGTCTTAGAAATCTAGAGCGCGAAGTTGGATCTGTTTGTAGAAAAGTTGCTAAACAAGTTGTTATGAACGAAGCAAATTTTGTTGAAATCAATGCTCAAACAGTTCCTGAGCTATTGGGTCCTCCAAGATTCCAACGTGATGACAAAATTGCTGACTCACAAATCGGTGTTGTTCAAGGTCTTGCTTGGACTCAAGCTGGTGGTGAAGTTCTAACGGTTGAAGCTCTTAAAATGAAAGGTAAAGGACATCTTTCATTAACGGGTCAACTCGGTGATGTGATGAAAGAATCTGCGCATGCTGCAATGTCATACGCAAGAGCTCATCAAGAAGAACTTGGTATCCCTGAAGACTTCTTTGAAAAATTTGATATTCATATCCATTTGCCAGCAGGTGCTATTCCAAAAGATGGACCTTCTGCAGGCATCACGCTGACAACAGCTTTGGTAAGCTTGATGACCGGAACCCCTGTTCGTCACGACATAGCGATGACAGGTGAGGTAACACTCCAAGGGCGTGTACTTCCAGTGGGTGGAATCAGAGAAAAATGTTTAGCGGCTCTTAACTTAGGAATCACTAACATCATTATCCCGATGGCTTGCCAAAAAGATCTAGCGGATATTCCGAAGGTCTTCAAAGATAAGATCAACTTTATCTTGGCAGAAAATCTGGACGAAGTTTTCGCAGTAGCTTTCGATAAATCTGAAAAAGCTATCGCTGGCACAAAAACAGCTTCTAAGAAAGAGTCTAAAAAGACTAAAACTTTAGCAGCTTAGGCGTCTCCCTCCCGTAAAATAAAAACCGCAGATCGAAAGAACTGCGGTTTTTTATTTTTTAAGGATCTGTTGGTTTAACTACACCAAATTTTTCTGATTTAATTTATGATTTTCAGCTTCAAGAACACTCACATAAGTTTTTAGATCAGCGATTTCTTCTTTGAGGATTAATAGCTCGTCTTCTTTTTCTTTAAGTACTTGGCAATACGCAACTTTCAACTCATTTAAAAGTTTACTAGCTGCTAAAAGAACGGGTTCGTCTTTTGATGATAGAGCTTCCATAGGTTGCTCTAAAAAATGAGAAGCTGCTGATTTTAGATCCGAAGACACCATGTTTTTCATCATTCCTTGATGAGCACCCACCAAAGCTATTTCGCTTTTTCGGGAGGGGCGATGTACTCTTTGATGGGTACCCACCGGTTCGTCCATGATGAAGTACTTGCCGTCTTCAAATCTGAAGCTAATGTCGTCGGCTTTGATTCTGCGGCGGAGAGTACTCACACTCACTCTGTACTTTGTGGAGTACTCCATTAGCGGGAGCCAAGAATCAATGGTTTCGACGTTCATTAGAACCTCAATACTTTCTGCCCTTTATCAGGACTCAAGTAGCAAGCCTTTAGATCAGGTGGTCGACCCTTTGGGCTTGCATAATCAACATTATCACAGGACTTCGGTCTGTCAAATTTTGTGTGAATATGATTTATATTTCAACCAATTTCAGGACCTTGATCTGGTTATTCAATGACTAGTCACTAGACCAAAGTCTGACTAATCACACTTAAGTCTCTGATTTCACTTCCAAAGTGGATTTATTTTGTAAGCTGGCACTTAAGGAAGGATAATCAAATGATACTATGCGCATACGAGACAAAAAGAAAATAGCTCTAGTACTCAGTGGAGGCGGAATCAAGGCTGCTGCCTTTCATATTGGTGTAGCCATTGCTCTTCAAGAAAAAGGATTCAGATTTGCCGGAGGATCCAAAGAGGCTGTTAGGCAGCACTTCGATCCCGAAGATCCTATGGTGGTCAGAACGTATGTTGGCTCTTCGGCGGGAGCCTTCGTGGCTTCTGTTTTGGCATCTGGCTATCCAATTGAAGCTTTAATCGATGCCTTTCAAGTGGGCTCTGGAAATTATCCAAAGATTAAACCCAGTGATTCTTCCTACCTAAAACCACTAAGTTATCGCAGTATCTTTAATCTTAATTCCTCTAGTTTATTAAAATTTATTCCTAGAAGTTTCATGGAAAAAGCTCTTGTCACCGGTGGACTAGAGGCTGTTTTAAAAAATGGTATGAAACTCAATGGGTTATTCTCTACAAAAGGTATCGAGTCTTACTTACGAAAAGATGTTTTAGTAGATAATGATTTTGCAAGACTGGGTGTTGAGTTGTTTATTGTGGGAACTCAATTAAATCACACACGAAAAGTAATTTTCGGTGATTTTGAAGAAACTCGAAAAACAGAAACAACTAAATACGTAAATTACGCAACCATTAGCCAAGCAGTTGCCGCTTCAACTGCATTGCCTCCCGTCTTTGCTCCGTATGGAATTAAAAGACCAGATGGAAAAGAAATGTTCTTTTATGACGGTGAAATAAGAGACACTCTTTCTACCCATGTGGCTGCTGACCATGGTGCTGATTTAGTTATCTCTAGCTATTCAACTCAGCCCTATCATTATACAGATGAAATGGGTTCTCTACATAACTATGGTATTCCAGTAATTGCCAACCAAGCTCTCTATCAAGTGATCCAGCAAAAAATTGCCCGTCATATTCAAGGTCAAAAAGACATAAAAATGATATATCAGACAATACAAGATTTTTTTAAGGGACATAACTTACCTAAAGAAGCATGCGAGCAATTACTTGAAATTTATAGAAAAAAGTTAAACTATCGCCCAGAGGTAGACTATATCTATATTTCGCCTCGAGCTCAAAACTATGAAATGTTTTTCGTAGATCATTTTAGTTTAAATCCTGCCATTTTAGCAAGAATCGTAAAAATAGGATTTAAATCTGGAATTAGTGCTCTAAGACATTACGATATCTAACCGCTCTTATTTAAAAGCGGTTAGATCTTAAAAAACTACATCAAGCTCTTTTCAATAGCTTGGAAAATTGGACCGGAAATCAAACCAAATACTGTCACAATAAATGCCATAACAATCGCAACCGAAATTGAAGCAATTTGAACTCGCTCTTTTGCGATATCTGAATCCCCTTGTTTCATATACATGACAACAATAGGTCTTAAATAATAATAAGCCGCAATCACGGAGCTAATAAATGCCCAGATACCTAACCAAATAAAGCCTTCTCCAATGGCCGCATTGAATAAATAGAACTTACCAAAAAATCCCATGAAAGGCGGAATGCCAGCAAGAGATAACATAAGAGCAGTAAATGCTAATGCAATTAAAGGACGTTTTTTAGAAAGACCCGCTAAATCATCAATGGTTACGATTTGATTCTCTGATTGTTCCAGCATACCTGCTAAAGCAAAAGCACCGATTGTCATAAATCCATATGCCATCAAATAAAAAATAACAGCAGACGCTCCAATCGCAGGAGCTTCACTAACTCCTAAGGTGATAATACCCACCAAGATATAACCCGAATGCGCAATTGAAGAATATGCAATCATACGTTTTAAATTCGTCTGTAGAATCGCTGCCGTATTTCCCACAAGCATCGTAATAACAGCTAGCCATTGCATAATTTCTAAAAGATTTTCAGAACCAACTAGAGTTTTTGTAGCAATAATACGCATAAAAGCTGCAAAAGAAACCGTCTTAACAGCTGTTGCCATGAAAGACGATAAAGGAGTTGGAGCCCCTTGATATACGTCTGGAGTCCATGCATGAAAAGGAACAATTGAAACTTTAAAACAAAAACCGGCGATAATTAAGCCCGTACCAAATAAAAATAAGCTGCTTGTTTGAATAAGCTCAGGTGCTTTTTCTAAAAATGCTAGAATATTTGTTCCGCCTGTTGCTCCGAAAATTAAAGCAACTCCATATAAAAATATTGAAGAAGCAAATGATCCTAAAATGAAATACTTTAGCGCAGCTTCTTTAGATAATTTTTCCTCGTTACCCATGGCAATCATCAAATAAAGAGGCAGCGACATCATTTCTAAACCGATAAATACCATCAATAAATCAACAGAAGTCACAAGAATCAACATTCCAGCGGCAGCATTCATCGCTAGAAAAATAAGTTCAGAGAATTGTTTTCTATTTGTCGAAGGATGGTCATAAGCTAGAATTAAGGCCGCCGCAACGCCACCCAATGCTAAAATTCCCATCCACAGGGTGATACCATCAAATGCTAACATCGCATTAAATGCTGTCGAATCGGCGTCTCCAAAAATAATTAATAGACCGCCCGCAACCATAATACCGTTGCTACCCGCTTTGATGGAGTCGTGTGCGGCGATTACGGCTTGCATGCCGGAGCCGCACATCTTGTTGATCGTTGTGGCTTCAAGGCCCTTGTCCTGACCGGATTTGAAACCTGCCTGACGGGCAGGAGCTTG
>JBHIVS010000208.1:0-4845 GCA_041987885.1 Pseudobdellovibrionaceae bacterium
CTCGTTACACTCTTTTTTACACACTCAAAAAAATCGTGTTAAGATTTCTCCAACGTCAACAAAAACCACCACAGAAAATGCTGAACGTTGAAAAAATCAACAAAATTCAAGAAGACATCAACACTGCACTTCGCGAAGTTGCAGAACGTCATGGGTTGGTCATGTCCAACACCAAGATCGTGTTTTCTGAAGTTGATTTCAAACTGACAACCACTTTTGGTGACAAGTCTGAAATTGGTGACGATGTCAACCCCGAATTTGTGCGAAACCTGAAGCGAAACGGGGCCATCTACGGTCTGGATATTTCTCACATTGGAGCAAAGGTCTCCATCGGCAGCCGTATGAATCTTCGGTTTGAAGGCTTGCGTGGCAAGAAAGCCGCCATGCGAGATCAAGCAAAGCGCATCTGGCTGTATGATGCGATGCTCGTTTCGCAACTGATCAGGAGCGCAAAATGAACGAGACAATCGCCATCTTTCTCAGTGGAGTGTTTAGCGGAATGATTCTGGCAATCACGCTGAGCATTCTTGGCACTGTACTCGGAAAATTTCTGTCTAAGTTCTGGCTTAAGAAGTGAGTTCACAAATGAATGAGAATTTGCAAAACGCTCAAACTGAATCCACGACAACCAACACTCGTAAGCTGTTGTCCACGGAACTGAAGCAGAAGGTTGAGCGTCGAGTTCGAGAACTGCTGGATCAAAGCGCTGTGTTGTGGCCGGAACATGCAGCCAAGTTCCAAGATGCACCCACCATTCGTTATGATGTCAAGAATCGCGTCGGTGGTTTCGCCATTACTGGTGGGGCCGATGATTGGACCATCCGTTTGAATCTGATTCTTTGTTATGAAAACGAAGAAGATTTCATCCGCCAGACAGTTGGCCATGAGGTTGCACACCTCGTGACTCGCGTGGTTCATGGGCTCACAAAGACCGTCGAGGAAAATGGTCAGTTGGTCACGAAAAAGGTGCGCTCGCACGGCAAAGAATGGCGAGGCGTGATGACCATTTTCGGCCTCCCCCCAAATACATACCACAAGTATGACACGAGCTCGATTGATGTCAAGCCGCGGAAGCGAGCACGTCGTGGAGCCATGTTGAGTCCTGTGCAGACGGGAGACATGATTCGCCGTTTGGAGACCGGTTTCCGCCGTCTCGACAAAGAAGCAAAGATGGCATTCATCAAATGGGCAGAAGATCGAATTGACGGTGTTCCTGAGGACGAAGAGAACTAACGACAAAAACCCCAGTAGGAGAACTACCATGTTCGAAGAAAAGCGCGTTCCTCGCGGCAGCCGAGAATCCAGCTGGGGTGCCAAGCTCACACCCGAAAACATGGATGATGAGCGCTATGAGCCCAAGGTATACATCCCTCCGGTGATCGTCACGAAGACCGGGAAGGTCTTCGAGGATAAGCCGTTCAAATTCAATCCGGTTGAATCCATTGAGAATGAAGTTTCTGAAGAGGTCGCTGAGACTCCTCCTAAAGAGCATGCTAAGAAAACACCCGTCTGGATTTTGCTGGTGTTGGGCTCCTACATCATTGTCACTTTTTATAAACATGACAAGGGCTTTTTGGCTACTGCGGGGAGTCTTCTCTTGCTGTTTGTCATATGGTCTGCCTTCAGAGCTCATGACAAAGGATCTTCATTGTGGAAAGAATGGATCCGAGGCCGCATGTCGCACTTCATATGGATGGTTATTTTGCCGATCTATGTCACATGGACGGTGATTGACGGGCGGTGGAGCAACACAGAAACTGGAGTGGCAGCCTTCTGCTTTATATGGTTCTTACTCCTGCTTGGCTGTGGATTTGGCGTGTTTGAGGATCATCGCATCGAAAAGAGCCAGGGTGCCGAAATCACAACGTTGCATGTTCTCACCCTCTTGGGGCTGTGGAAGTTTATTACCAACTTTAAGAAAGTTATGTGTGGTATCATAGCGTTCTTCATGATGCTGTACCTCAAGCCGGAGCTGTCTAAAGCTGCCTTCAACATTGTATGGCAACTTCTTTGGGGGCCTGTCCCTCAATAACCAACCGAGAGGAACTATATGCCTTACACCATAAGGGATCGTCAAATGGAACGTCAACCTCACCATTTTCATGAACAAGGCAAGGGCTGGCATAAGCCAGAGCCTAAGGAAACAATCTCCTCGCTGAAGCAAAAGATTGATGCGTTGAAGGCTGAACTGGATACGCTTCAAGCAAAACATGATGCGCTGGTGGCTGATGCAAAACTTGAAGCCATCGTTGAAATCAGAAACTTGATGCGTAGCTATAATCTGACCGAGGAAGATCTCGTTCAGAAACCACGAAAGAAGCGCGGTCAACGAAAGCAAACGTAACACGATTGTCAGGATCATGTTGGTGAGCTTCTTGTTACTATAAACGAGAAGCTCACCAACATACTTTAAATTGACATGACAATCCAGACATTTGTGAATGCGCTGAAGATTTGCGAAAGCACCAGTGGCGCAGGAAAAAAGGCGGTTATTCAAGCTGCATTGAAAGAGCTGAGTCCTGAAGGGCGCAAGCTCATGTACTATGCAATGAACCCGTATTACACCTATGGTGTAAAGAAGTTTGATCGCCCGAAGGAATACGCTGAGTTTGATAGCGCGAGTCTTGAGACCATTCTTAGTGTTCTTGATCAGCTGCGAACGCGCGAGTTGACTGGCACTAACGCTCGCAACACCGTAACTACACTGTTGTCGGTGTTCACAAAAGAGACGGCTCATTACCTTGAGCGCGTCATCGAGAAAGATCTGAAGGCTGGGTTCTCGCCAGAAACGTACAACAAGATTTGGCCTGAAGATCCTGTTCCAGTCTTCAACGTCATGCTTGCCGACAAGTGCGAAGACGCTGAAGAATTCGAAAAGTATGTCACCTTCCCCTGTCAAGGAGATTGGAAGTACGACGGCGAGCGGAATATCTCTATCGTCAAGAGCGATGGGATTAGCCATATCAGTCGTTCTGGCCTGGAAGCATTCCACATGAACGGCTTGTTTGACACCGAGCTGATGGCTATTCGAGAATATCTAGGATACGACTATGTTCTCGACGGCGAACGGTTCGCGAGCGACTGGACAGACACAGTGAATGCGAAGAAGGTGGGGAATGATGATGCAAAGAGTCGCATGTTCATCCGCGCTTTCTTCATTATGCCGCTGACGCACTGGGAAGCGCAAAAGACTGACATCACGATGCGTAAGAATCGTGAGAACATCAAGAACATTCTTAAAGAACTTCCGCAAATCAAGCGAATCACTCTGTCTCAGGGTCGTGAAGTCAAGGACTACCAAGACATGATCGCGTACTGCGACGAAGTCACAACTCCTGGTTTTGATGGCCAACCAAAGGGGCATGAAGGGCTGATTCTGAAGGAGTGGGACGCTACCTATCAATGGGACCGGACCATGGCTTGGTGTAAGGTCAAGAAGTTCTATACCGCTGACGGTATCATTGTCAGCGTTGCACCTGGTCGTCCGAAATCAAAGTATGAAAAGACCACAGGCCGCCTGAATTGTATTGGTTACCTTGAAAACGGTGACAAATTCGAGTGCGGTGTTGGAAGTGGTCTAAAGGATTGGGAACGTGATGATATTCGCGACAATCCTGAGAAATACTTGAATGGTGCCATCACCATCGAAATCAAATACCAAGAAACCTCTAAGGCGAAAGGCAAGGATGTTATTTCTTTGCGATTCCCTACAGTGCACCGCATGCGAGGTCGAGACGACAAGATCGTGAACATCGAAGATTAATTTTAGGTCTACGCCCCCGCCCTGCAAATGTGCAGGGCGGGGGCGTTTGCGCATTCTTACTTTCTAAATACTTCCTGTTGAAAACACGAGGTTATTATGAGAGTCAGTTTCCGCCAAGGCCTTATTTCTTACCAACAAGCAGGTTCTGGGGAACCACGCTATCTTCTACCAAATGGAAATTTTGTTGAACTGAACGTTTCTCCGGCACCATTAGTTGCCACGTTCGCGCATGGGCGAGCTGACTACGTTCAGGTCTTTCGAGAAGATAAGCAGGTGGTCTGGGGCCCAATCATTCCCGGATCGCATAATTACCTATATCTTGACATAGATCTTTTAACCGGGGCCGTTTCTGGTGGCATTACACTGTTCCCGCTAATCACAAGTGCTGAACAGCCTGCCGATCCGCAGAACGACCAACACTGGTTTGACTTGTCGTCCACACAAATGAAGGTGTGGGACTCAAATGTTAGCGTATGGCGTGTGAAAGTTCGCCTTTTTGTTGCCAAGGTAAGACTAGGGGTACCATCCAATCTGTTCCATTATCCAAGTGGAACACAAGTAGGATTGAACACACCAGTGAATGCTGGATTCATTCTACTTGACAACAATCTTTATGCCCTTAGAAACTCGGATGGGACACTCCTCACAACTGACACCCCGGTTAGGGTCAAAACCACAACTGGAACTAGTGGGGTTCTTTCCCAGCCTATCAACTATTTTGTTCCAGCACGGGCGACAGAAAACATTCCGCGCATGAGCGTTGTGAAAATTACTGGGGACGACACTATTGGGCTGGCTGGGCCTACAGATTTTCCTGTAGGTATTGTGCTGACTGATGTTCTGCAAGATGATGTGGTCGATATCACCACTTTTGGTGAAGTGTCATTCGATCAATGGGATTGGTCAGCCAGTATTGGGAAAATGCTGTTCGTCGGAGAAACAGGTCAGATCACTGCATCTACTGCAAATCCAAATGCTTACAAAGTTGGTATTGTCAAAAATAAGAACACCATTATTCTTGGTATAGACGGCGTTGTTGCTGCAGATTTTGATCCAACGTACAAGCCAGTATTTGAAATTGA
>JBHIVS010000209.1:0-4818 GCA_041987885.1 Pseudobdellovibrionaceae bacterium
ATATCTTTACCACCAACTTTTAGGGGGATACGACCATCCTGTGGTAAACGTTTTTCGGCGATATTTAAATTGGCCATGACCTTAATACGCGAAGTAATGGCATTTTGAAGCTTCTTAGGTGGTTTGTAGACGTCGAATAAAATACCGTCTACGCGAAAGCGGACAGCCATATCTTTTTCATAAGGCTCGATATGAATATCTGACGCTTTTTCTTTTACGGCTCTGAATAATAGACTATTCACCATTTTAATAACCGGAGCATCGTCTTCTCCGGCCTCGAGAAGATCCACGATAGGATCATCAAGATCATAGTCTTCTTCATCAATTTCATCTAAGCCAGAGAGATTGGCAGAGCTTTTTTCGTAAACTTTATTGATAGCATCTTGAATGCGTGAAGTTGTAGTTACTAAGGGTTTGATTCGTTTCCCGAACAAAACCTTCATGTCATCAAGTGATTTAAAATTAACAGGGTTGCTTGTTAAAACAACTACATGATCGTTTTCTTCTTTAAAAGGAAGGACATTTTGTTGCTTTGAATAGTTGATAGGGATGTCTCTGACTAAATCCGCGGAAATTTCGCTGACAGGAATATCTTTGATAAAATCCAAGCCGAGTTCACGGCATAAATCCGACACTAACTCATCTGCAGAAGTGAAATCTTTTGCATGAAGAGCATCCGCAACGGTTACGGGGCGAACAACCGATTGGTTGCTCAGCACCGATTTAAGTTGCTCCGGATTAAGTGAAGTTGCTTTGCCTAGAATTGCAGAAATATCCACTGAAGCCATTTGGGTATTAATCCTTCATCATTTCTTCGATTTGTACATCAGACTCATCAGAAGAAAAATCATCTTGAGTGCTGCCTTTGCCAGCTTTATTTAGAGCGGCTTTGGCTTTTTCTTGAACCTTATTCATGCGGGCACCGTACGGATCTACGCCGCCTTGGTCTTTGACAAAATCAATACGCTCGTTAAGTTTTGAATTTAAAAGAGTATTGCTGTCTACTTGGTTTCTAATAATCTGTGGAGTCATGAAAACAACCATATTGGTTTTTTCTTTTTCTTTTGAAGTTGATTTAAACAACCATCCAAGAATTGGAATATCACCAAGTAAAGGTACTTTGCTGACTTTGTCTGTATCATTTTCTTTGATCAATCCGCCCAATACAACTGTGTCTTTGTTGTGAACATTAACAACAGTTTTAATAGCACGGGTAGCGATTGGTTGTGTGGAATCGACAAAGTTTTTAGGAGTACTTGCTGAAGATTTTTGAGAAACTTCCTGTTTGATCTCCATACGAATTTGCTCTGTCGCGGGGCTGATAAATGGTTTGATCGCCAATTTAATTTTTGCATCAGAGAAAGTCGGAGTTTGTACAGTTCCTACACCTGAAACAGCACTAGAGCTGAATCCGGTAACAATTTTATCCCCAACTTCGATTTCACCCTCTTGATTATCAAGAGTCATGATTTGCGGAGTGGAAAGGATATTTGCTTTTAGAGTAGATTTAAGGAAGTTTACGAATCCAAGTAAGCTTGGGATCTCCATGGATTTACCCGAAGTAGGGTCGGTAACAGAGACAACTTTACCAGTTCCAAATCCAAGAACAGCTCCGGATCCTCCTGTCGGACTCATTAACTCTGATAAATTTGAAAGTCCATTGAAACCAACTTTTCCATATCCGTTATCACCGTATTGATAATAACCAACACCCCAGCTGTTTCCATCCGTAACGTTCATTTCCATGATGATGGCTTCAACATAAACCTGGTCTCTTGGAGAATCCAATTTATTTAAAATACTTAAAACAACATCGTAGTCTTGTTTGCTAGCTGTGATAACTAAGCTATTTGTAGTTTTATCAGCAGTGATTTTAACATCTCCACCAAAAATTTCTTGCTGAGTCGTCATCGCGCCACCAGCGCCGATTGGAGATAGTAGGCTTGTCCCTGTAGAAGCTTTTGGAGTTGCATCTTTTGCTACGCCCTGAAGTGTTTGTGCAATTTTTTCGGCGTCACCGAATTTTACGTTATAAACATAAACACCGCCAGAATCTTCGGCGCGAATTCTAAAATCAAGCTGTCCAATTAGTTTTTTGATTCTTAAGATTCCAGATTTATTCCCGACAACAATAATACTATTAGTTCTGTCGTCAGGAATCGCCATAAAGAAACTTGCACCCTGTTGAGAAGTGGCACCAGAAGATCTTGAGAACCTCGGAACACCTGCGCTGAAAGCACCAGGAGTTGAAGCCCCGGTATTATTTTTATTTCCTTTATTAACGATTTTATCGACTAGGTCTGCTAAGTCTTTGGCTTTTGCATACTTAATAGGAATAACTTCAAGTTGTTCTTCAAATCCTGGAACATCTAGCTGATTAATAATTCTCATAACACGATCAATGTTTGATCCGTAGTCAGACATGATGATCGAGTTTGTAGGTTCATAGATATTCATCTCGCCATCTTTGGATGGTAAAATTCTTAGATCACGATTCACTTGAGCTGCAGAGATATGCTTCAAGTGAATAATTCTTGTGATCATTTGGTCAGAATTCGGGAAATAAGCTCCAGAGTATGTCTCGATATTGTCTCTTTGGGCGTTTCTTGCAGATTTAACTTTTAAGAAACCACCAGAAGGAACAACGGTGAATCCATTGATAGCCAGAGCCGATAAAAAGGCTTTATAGGCTTCAGCAACCGTGATTTTAGAAGGTGCTGTGATAGTAATTTTACCACGAACACCAGGATCAATAATAAAGTTTTTACCAGTAAGTTCACCAATAGCTTTGATGAGGTCCGTGATTTCAACATTAGGGAAGTCGAAAGACTCGATGGTTTCTGGGAAGTTTTCGCTGGTGATGTCTTCAACTCCAGCTTTTACAAACTTGTCTTTATTTTTATTGTTTAATACAGAGTTTGATTTTGAATCACTACGAGTTCCTCCTGCTGCGGATGGTGCTGCGACAGGTTCAGGCTCTGGCATATTAAATCCACTGTTATCTGATTCGCCAAAATCAGGCGGTGGAGGAGGTGGGAATTCATCAAAGTTCTGAGCATGCACAGTAGGTCCGACCATTTGTGCTGTCATCAGAGAAGCTAATCCTAAGCTGAGTTTCTTTTTCATATCGTCTCCTCCTGAGGAGTCATCTTAAAATCCTTTTAAGTTTATAAAACAAATCAATTACTGAACGTTGTAGGTAAACTCTTCGCTTTTACCATTACGCTCGATGCCTAACTTAATGTTAGGATCATTTTTTAACGAGTTATAAAGCTCCATGGCTTTAGCGGCACTCGTTACTGGAGTTCCGTTAACACTTTTTAAAACATCCATTCTTTGTAGGCCCAATTTTTCATAGATACTACCAGGTTTCATATCGAGCAGACGGAATCCATTGATAGCGCCAGTTCCTGGGTCTCTATTGGGAGTCGTTCGTGCGTCCATTAGGATCGATGACAAGTTATTGGTGTATTTAAGAATATCTGCTTTTTTTACCACGAAGGTATTGTCGTTTACTTTTTGAACTTCATCATTTTCGTTAGAAATACCTTTGCTTGCGCCGAATGCTAATTTCCCATCTTTTTTCATTTCGATGTATTCAAGTTGATTTGAATTTAAGTTTCTAAAAATAACTTTTTGGCGTTCAATTTTAGTTACTTTTGCAAAGCTATCAATGTCTTTATCGACAGTGTATGAAATCACACCTTGCTTTCCTCTAATTTCAATAGCTGCAAGTGATTTAGCGGGATTTGAATGTACTAAAGTTCCAATTAAATTCAGCGGTAATTGAGAAGGGATCGGCTCATTGTCTTTGGGAGTTAAATCACCTTTTGATTTATCGTAAATGGCTTCAGGAATTTCTCCGTTAGCAGCAAACATATTACGACCAGCAACTGGATTGTAATTTCCACGAGATATAAATTCTTCATTGAAGCGACGATTTAAGGAAGGTGGTGGAGCATTTTGAGGGATCATTTTTTCGCGGAAATAAAGTACTCCAATGTCTGCAAGAGCATACCCAATAAAGCCACATAGTATGATGGGGTAAAGCTTTTCAATTTTTGGAGATATCTTTTTTCTGGATTTCGCCATATTTCTCAAACATTCCTTTGCTTTATGTCGAACGTAAGTGTCGACGGCCCTAAGTCCTTGGGCCTCACCTTAGGCTATCAAACAAGAGGCTAGGAGGCACTAAAAAATACACACTGGACCCTAGTCTGGTTTGCGTGTTTTTGTTCACACTTTTTCCAAACTTAGGTCATGATAGAAGTATGAGAATTCTCTACTTCACGGATGGAGCAGGAATTGATCTTCAGGAAATACGTGATTCGGTATTGCGTATCCCAGAAGTGCTCACTTCACTACGGAAAGGCCAGGAGCAGGTAAAGTACGTAGACTTAATGCAAGTGATGTCATTGCCAAATGAAGACTTTCGTCTGATACCGTCAGTTTTAAGAAATTTTTTGATTAACCTCGTTCAGCGCGGATTGCATCAGCGTTGGGTGAATCGTGATCATCGAGCTGACTTCGTCATTCGTAGAATCAATTATAGATTTCTCGAAGAAGTAAAGGCTGAAATTTTGAGCTATATGGCTCATAAAAATTATTCGGCGGTGAACACTCAAAATCTGCATTTGCTGCATTTTTGTAATAAAATTGAAATTACTATTGTTGGACCTGGATTTGATCAAATCGAAATGTGGCTGCGCAAAGAAATTTGCGGAAATTTGGATTGTGATGTGGTGGTTCGCGATATTATAGCGGCGGATCCTCAGTTAGAATGGTTTTGGCCTCAGGTAAGTGAAGCCCTTGTCGAAG
>JBHIVS010000210.1:0-4817 GCA_041987885.1 Pseudobdellovibrionaceae bacterium
TTCCTTTTCTGGAGGATGGCGTACTTTAGATAAAACCAATGCGACTGCAGCTGGTGAATATGAAAAAATGCCCCAAGAGTCTTTGAGATTTTCTGATCAAACTTTGGATGTAACTCAATTTCAAAAGAAAGATTTTTCTTTTCCAAAAGTTTCTTTAAATGATTTGCAAGACAGTCAACAAGTACGGTTGAATTTACAGCAGGAAGAAGCGCAATCTCATATTCCTATGAAGGATTATTCAGGTGGTTCTTCGAACGTTTTAAATACTGATATGGATCAACAATCATCCGTATTGGGTTTAAAATCTTTTGTGAGTGGTTCTAATGGCAATTTAGAAAATTCAAAGCAGAAATTGGGATATTGGTCTTCGCTAGAAGTTTTAGGTCAGGCTAACTTAACTTATATAGTTACTCAGGCGCGTGAAAAAATAGTTTTTGTAGATCAGCATGCGGCACACGAACGAGTTGTTTTTGAAAAATTAATGTCTGCCTGGAAAGGCGGAGCCGTTGATATTCAAGACTTCTTATTTCCACTTGCCATAGATATGTCTCCGGAAAAAGTTGAAGCTCTATTATCTTTGTCTGTTGAGGTTGCGCGCTTGGGTGTGCATATCGAAGCATTGGGGCCTGGGACTGTTGGAGTGAAAGCGGCACCCTTGATGATCAAAGAATCCAGCTTGTCGTCAGTTTTAGATAAAATGGCTCATGAAATAGTGGAGCAAGGTGGCAGTTATTCCTTGGAAAGAACTGTCGGTGATATTTGTGCGACGATGGCCTGTCATTCTGTGGTTAGAGCAGGGCAGGCATTAAGTGTCGATCAAATGCGCAGTCTTTTGAGAGACATGGACGAATTTCCTCTGTCGAGTTTTTGTCCCCATGGACGACCGGTCAGCGTAGAATATCCTTTTTATAAACTTGAGAAAGATTTTGGAAGAATAGTTTAATGTCACAAAGAAAAGTTATTTTTGTCGTTGGTTCTACAGCCTCTGGTAAATCAGACTGGGCCTTGAAGCTTGCGCAAAAATATGACGGAGTAATTGTTAATTGTGACTCTGTTCAGGTTTATCAATATGTCGATATTGGTTCTGCAAAGCCTAGTATCGAAGAACAAAAGTTAGTTCCTCATTATTTACTTGATTATGTGGCACCTCCTGAAGAATCCACTGCGGGAAATTATGCGAGAGATTTTTATCGTTTGATTGATAGTATTCCTGAAGAAAAACCTTTGTTTGTTGTTGGCGGAACTGGTTTCTATTTTCAAGCTATTGAAAAAGGAATGTATCCAGTTATTCAAGTTGAGGAATCATTAAAGCAACAAATTGCCTTTGAATTGTCGCAAAATGGTGGCGCGCAAAAGTTGTATTCTGAACTTGAAAAAATAGATCCCGAGTATTCAAAAAAAATCCATGTTGCCGATATCTATCGTTTAGGGCGAGCCATCGAACTAGTAAGATCTCAAGGTAAAAGTATCACTCAAATTCAGCAAGAATTTGAAAGTCAGAGAAAGCCATTTCCATTTCCATTACTAAAAATGGGTCCCCATTGGGACAAGGATGAGTTACGTGAACGTATAGTGATCAGAACTCAAAAAATGTTGCAATTAGGACTTTTACAGGAGGTTCGAGGACTCCTCGACAAAGGGCTTAAAGATTGGGCTCCGGTAAAGAGTGTCGGTTATAAAGAATGTGTGGATTTTTTAGAGGGTTTGCTTCCTGAGTCTGAATTGTCTGAGAAAATAGTTACAAACACATATCAACTGGCAAAAAGGCAAAAAACTTGGTTTCAAAGAGATAAAGATATTCATTGGTTTAAAGGGAATTCCGAAGAGGAGCCTATGCGGGCTCTGGTCGAGGAATTTCTGATCACTTGACCACGTTAAAGTGGAAGGTCGACAATAGAGGAATCTATGAGAAGTATGACAGGCTACGGGACAGCCAAAGTGCAGTCCAAAAATGTATCAATCGAAGTAAGTATTCGTACAGTAAACGGACGTTTCTTAGAGACGCGTTTTCATTTGCCGCGTGAATTTGTTTCTATGGAAGCCGAGCTTAAAAAGCTTTTGAGTTCACAAATTTCACGAGGAACGGTTGACGTTTTTGTTTCTCGGAAAGTCAAAACAGAGGCTAGTCGTACTGACGTTAAAGTAAATGCGGAGCTAGCGAAAAAATACGCGAAGGCTTATAAAGTTTTAGCCAAAGATTTAAGCATTTCTTACAACCCACACTTAGAAGCATTTGCCAGACTTCCAGATGTTTTGAAGTTAGATGAATCCCATGAGTTGTTTACCGAAGAAGATAAGCTTTTGAGAAAAGTTTTTTCAGAAGCCTGTTCTTTTTGTGATAAAGAACGAATGAGAGAGGGTAAATCTTTGCAAAAAGATTTGAGCAAACTTTTGGTGGGCCTTGAGAAGCAGATCAAAGTTATTTCTCAATTAAGAGAAGAAGCTAATCTTCAACTTCAAGAGAGATATGAGACTAAAATAAAAGCTCGTATGAAGGGCAATGAGTTGGATATGACTCGTTTGACTCAAGAAATTGTTATTCAGTTGGAACGTGCGGATATCAATGAAGAGCTTTCTCGTTTGCAAGAGCATATTAAAAATTATCGTCAATTGATCATGTCCAAAGAAGCTGAAGGTAAAAAGTTAGATTTTTACACTCAAGAATTACTGCGTGAAGTTAATACGATCGGTTCAAAGTCTCAGGTAGCCAAAATCACTTCTGCTGTGGTAGAAGCCAAGACCCTCATCGAGAGATTGAGAGAACAGGTACAAAACGTTCAATAATATGAAAACGCGCATGATTGTAGTCGCCGCTCCAAGTGGCGCAGGAAAAAGCAGCTTTGTAGAGAGAATCACACGTGAAGACTCACGTATTGTGGATGTTATTACATACACGACTCGCAACATGCGCAAAGGCGAAACTCAGGGAAATCCTTACCATTATATTAGTCATGAAGATTTTGAAGCTAAAATAAAGCAGGGCTTCTTTGTGGAGTGGGCCAAGGTTCACACGAACTTTTATGGTACTTCTTTTGAGTCCTTAGAGAAAACTTGGAACGAAGGAAAAGTGGCTATTATGGATATTGATATCCAAGGGGTCGCAACCTTTAAGGCTAAATTTCCTGATACGGTAGGGGTGTTTATTCTGCCTCCTTCGATTGAAGAGCTGCGTCGTAGAATCGAAAAAAGAGACGGTAAGATCCCTGAGGATATTGAAGTTCGAATGGCCAATGCCGAAAAAGAGATCAAAGAAGCCGATAAATTCGATTATAGGATTGTAAACGATGTTTTCGAAGAATCCTTTGCTGAATTTAAAAAAATCGTTGAAAAATTGCTAGCTTAGAAGTACTTTAGCTTGAATTACCCTGACTGATTGCCTTAGGTATTTGAGTTCAAGGGTTTCTTTTGGTCTATATTTATTTATATTTGTATATAACTGGAGGCTGTATGGCTCGCGTAACGGTAGAAGATTGTTTAGAAAAAGTTCCTAACAGATTTGCTCTAGTATTGATGGTTGCTAAAAGAGCAAAACAACTTCTTAAAGGTGCAGAAGCGACGGTTTCTACTCGTAGTAACAAGTATATCGTAAGTTCTTTACGTGAAGTTGCTATTGGTAACGTTGTTTACCAAGAAACTATGGATAACTCAGAAGCTATTCGCCAAATTGAGCGCGATCTTAATAAATAGGCCATATTTATTAAAATGAAAATTTCTTAAAGAGAGACCCAAGTCTCTCTTTTTCTTTTTAAGGGGGCTAAAGCCCCCTTATTCTTTTTTAGGTATGTTTTAAACTAGTTAGGATGCTTAGTAGTGCCTAATTTTGCTCACATTTTAAAACATAGACATCTGCTCACATTGCCGGAAGGCAATAAACCCCTCTTAGATCAGCTAAGTAACTAATATTATTAGGCACCCAAACAAGCTAAATTTTGGACCTTGCTTTGCAAATATCAACCTCGATTGGAATTTTTAATTTAAAGAGTTTGATATGGCTTTTTCTAAATCTGTTATCTCAGTTTTAATAGTAGGTATGATGGCAACTCAAACGGTTCATGCCCTTGAAGTGGGGCAGTTAGTTTTAGATGCTGAAAAGGTCACATTTAAAAATGATATTGGCACTGTGGTTTCTAGAGATATTTATGTAGGTATCGGAGAAAACAGTCAGATGACTCAAAAACAAAAAATGGGTCAATCCCGCTCGGGAACTATCGAATTGTATAGAAGTAAAAAAGGACAATTACAAGTTGATGCTGGTTTTGCCAATATTGTCTGGAAAGACGTCCCAAAGTGGCTAACGGCAGATATCGAAGTTGTTGGTTCTAATATGAGTGTGAATATTGGTCGTTTAAAAACTCAGACGATTACCGCAGAGACAATTGATATCACAAAACCTCACTTGGGTATGATTCGCCTTAGAGGCCTTGATTTAAAGTGCTCTTCGGTAAATGGTGAGCGTATGTCCTTTGAAGGTTTATTGCCTCAATGTTTAGAAAGAGCCTATATTTCAAGTAAAGAAACCGATATTCCTGAACTTACGAAATATGCGCAATTGGCTTTGAGTGAAAGCGAAGAGGCCGACGGTCAGAGAAACTTAGGTAAAGGTTTGGTAGTTACTTTAGATAAAGGCCGCTTGGATTTAACTTTGAATATTTCTTTAAAGCTTAATTTATCGATTAAGCTAAAAGTAAAAGGGAAAGTGTCTTTTGCAGAAAAGACAAATGTGGTCAGAGTTGATCTTGCCAAGGCAATGCTCAATCGTTTAGATGTTACTAAGCTTGCATTGCCAGTTATAAAATTAATTTTACCTAACGATGAAG
>JBHIVS010000211.1:0-4805 GCA_041987885.1 Pseudobdellovibrionaceae bacterium
CGCTTTTTTCTCTGTCAATTTATTCATAACAAGCACGAAAGGTGCAGCCACGTAAACTGAAGAATAAGTTCCTAGCAATACACCCACTGTGATCGCAAACGCGATATCAGCAACTGTACCGTCAGTGAAATACCACAAACAAGCTGAAGAAACTAAAGTAGTTCCAGACGTAATCAAAGTTCTAATCAACATTTCATTAATAGATTTATTAATAACAAATCCAAAATTTTTATGAAGATATTGACCACTGATTTCCCTCATACGGTCGAATACGACGATAGTATCATTCAAAGAAAGTCCCATCAGAGTCATAATCGCAGCAATGATAGAAACATTGATTTCTTTACCAACAAGATCAAAGATCGCCAATGTAACAACCGCATCATGGAATAAGCACACAACTGCGCCTGGCGCATAGTTATAGTCGAAGCGAAGTCCAACATAGATCAAAATCGCTAACAAACAATAAAATGTCGCCAAAAGACCGTTACGTTTTAATTCAGCACCCACCTGCGGACCCACTGTATCTACACGTTCAATCGTCGGCTTCGCAGCACCAAATTGAGTATCGATATTTGTGCGAACTTTTGCGATACTATCATTTAAAATTTCATTGGTTTCTTTGTCAGTATTTCCTTTTTTACCTTGGAAACGCAAAACGAAATCATTGCCTCCAAGATCTTGAACACTCACATCACCCAAATCCATATTTTCAACTGTTTTTCTAACATCTTCAATTTGCACTTTTTCAGCAAATTTCATTTGAATTTCTGTACCACCACGGAAATCGATACCGTAATTCAAATCTGCAACTGCTAAATAAATCAAAGAAGCAATTGTAAGAATTAGAGAAACAGAACCAAAGAGCCAGGCCTTACCAACAAAATCAAAACGGCCGAATGAATCCTTATTATTTTCCATATCCACCTACTAAACCGAAAGCTTCTTAAAGTTGAATTTATAAACCAATGTATCTGTGATTACTTTTGAAATGAATACGTTCACAAACATAGAAGTTATGATACCAATTAACAAAGTAACCGCGAAACCTCTTACTGGACCCGTTCCGAAATACAAAAGAATTACAGCAGTAATTGCCGTCGTAATGTTAGAGTCAAGAATCGCAGACATCGCAAGGTTGTAACCTTCTTGAACCGCAGATTTAATGCTTACGCCTTTTTTCAATTCATCACGAATACGCTCATTAATAAGAACGTTGGCATCAACCGCAGTACCGATTGTCAAAGCAACCCCTGCAATACCAGGCAATGTTAATGTTGCACCCAAGATAGAAAGCAACGCAAAACACATAACTAGATTCAGGATCAAGCAAATCGCAGAAACAACACCCATTGATTTATAGTAAGCCACCATAAAGATCAAAGTTACAAGTGCACCAACCCATGTACCAAGAAGCGCTTTATCCAAAGCATCCGCACCTAAAGTAGGCCCAACACTTCTCTCTTCCAATTGCTCAAGAGCTGCAGGTAAAGCACCCGCACGCAATGAAGTAGAAATCATCTTTGCTTCATTCATTGAAGAGTCACGATCTCTGCCACCGCCCAATGTGATAACCGCAGAACCACCGGCAATACGATCTTTGATGTTTGGAGCAGATTTAACAACTTTATCCAAGACAATCGCCATAGCTTTATTAATATTTGCACCTGTAAGATCCGCAAATTTAGCAGCACCAGCACCATTGAATTGCAAAGAAACTTGAGGAGCTCCGTATTGGTCATAACCAACAAAAGCGTCATCTAAAGAGTTTCCACCCAAGTCAGTGTCTGTTTTTAGCAAGAAAGGAATTGCTCCCACTTCCATGCTCGTAGCATTGTCTGCTTTTTGGAAATAGATGACTGTTTTAGGAGGAAGCTTGCTTTGAATTGCTTCATTAATCTTAGTTACATACTCAGAATACTTCGTAGTAGCTAAAGTAACACCTGTCGCCTTTTCAGCTTCACTAACAAAAGACACCAATTGATCATGGGAAAGCTCATTAGATACGATCATGAAATCTAATTTCGCCGTTGTATTAATCAATTCTTTTGCGCGAGCTGAATCCGCCATACCTGGTAACTGAATAAGAATACGATCGCTACCCTGTTGAGAAATAGACGGCTCCGCAACACCAAACTCGTCAATACGATTACGAATTGTTTCAATAGACTGCTGAATGACGCGATTTTTATAATCGATCATATAAGTGTCTAAATAACGAGCTGTTACCTTCGTAGGAGTTGATTCAATAACTTGGAACACAGTCCCGTATTTATCAGCCAAGTATTTTTCAACTTTTTTTGCTTCATCATTTGTTGCAGTTACAAACTCAATAGATCCAGTTTCAGGCGCCGTAGACTTAAGCTCAACACCTGGAATGTTTTCTTTTGCAAGCTCTGCTTTCATGGAAATCATAGTACGCGTGATGCTTTCTTTAACAACACCATCAACGTCCACACCCATTACCAGCTGCAAACCACCTTGAATATCAAGGCCATAGTTCAATGCTTTTTTCGCCGGCCACCAAGAAATCTCTGCGACCTTAGTGAAATTCGGCAAAATATAGATAATTGAAATCACCACACCTAAAGTGGCGACGATCGTTCTCCAACGAAGTCCTTCCATTATTTTTTACCCTCTTGATTTGAAAAATTCTGAGCACCAGCAACTTGACTACGAAGAACTTTAATTCTCACGCCATCAGCAATCTCTAGAGTCACAATCTGTTCTGTTAATCCCTCAACACGTCCTAAAACGCCAAAATTAGTAACAACATCATCACCTTTTTTGAGTTCATTTACAAATTTTTGCTGCTCTTTGGCTCTCTTTGCATTGGGTCTGATCACCAAGAAATAAAAAACACCGATGATAACCACCATAGGCATCATCGCTTCAAGCATGCTAGGTTGTCCAGCGGCAGGGGCTGCTGTCTGAGCAAAAGCTGTCGATACAAGTAGATTCAATAACATGATTCCTCCATTAACTTTCAATTCTAGCTGACGTTAAAATTCAGCATTATTCCTTAGAAGAATCAATAGATTAGTTAAAACCAACAGTTTTTATGAGACAGAGTGACGACACTCTCTAGAGAGAAAAAACACAGAATATCTTTTCAATATAAAAAGCCCGAATGAAACTCGGGCTTGATGCTTAATTATTAAGCTTTAATGACTTAAAAAACTATTTACCGTCTTTTTTTGCAAAACGCGTCAAACAGTCATCTCTAAAACTTTCCCAAGTTCCATCCGCGATCGCAGCACGAGCCTTCTCCATCAACTTCATATAAAAATGAATGTTATGAATCGTATTTAAGCGCGAGCCTAAAATCTCACCGCTTAAGAACATATGACGCAAATACGCCTTTGAATAATTCGTACAAGTATAGCAATCACATTCTGGATCCAGCGGAGATGGGTCCTCTTTGTATTCAGCTCTTTTGATACTGACCTTGCCCTGCCAAGTAAAAATTGTCCCGTTGCGGGCCACGCGGGTTGGCATCACACAGTCAAACATATCAATACCCGCATCGACAGAAATAATTAAATCCGTCGGAGTCCCCACACCCATCAAATAACGAGGTTTATTCGCAGGAATTTTCGGAGCCACATCGGGTAATAACTCATGCATCAAATGAATCGGTTCACCAACACTGAATCCACCCAAAGCATATCCTGGCAAATCCACAGAGGTAATTTGCTCCAATGATTTTAAACGATGCTTCAGACTTAATCCGCCTTGGACAATACCAAACAATAAACTTTCTTTACGAGTCATTGCTTCTTTGGATCTTAACAACCAACGATAAGTTAAAGCCATCGACTTATCGATTTGTTCTTCAGTGGCTGGATACTGCAAGCACTCATCAAAAGCCATGATGATGTCAGACCCAAGATCCATCTGAATTTCCATGCTTTTTTCAGGAGAAATAAAATGCTTAGCTCCGTCTAGGTGAGACCTAAACTCCACCCCTTTTTCACTCATATTTCTTAAGTTAGAAAGAGAGAAAACTTGAAACCCACCAGAGTCGGTTAAAATCGGACCGTGCCAGTTCATAAACTTATGAAGGCCACCCATTGTTTTAATCGTTTTTTCACCTGGGCGTAAATGCAAGTGGTAAGTATTTCCTAAAACAACTTGGGTTCCACACTCTTTAAGCTCTTCAGGAGTCATCGCCTTTACTGTAGCTTTTGTTCCCACCGCCATAAATACAGGTGTTTGCACCGGACCGTGGGCCGTCATCAATGTCGCGCGACGGGCATTTCCTTGAGTTGCATGCACAACAAATTCACCCAGTTTCAATGAACCATCCACAGCAGTATGGTTGGGATGAACAGGCGTTTTTTGAGATGTTGAAGTTGTTTCAGAACTCATTGAATTTCCCTTTAAAAAAAAATAATAAAGCTTACGCTTTTTTAGAAGACGTCCAAATCGATAAATCCCCGTAGGAAAAAAGTCGAAACTTTTTTTCTATGGCCCAAGCATATGAAGATTTTACCGTTTCTAGACTAGAAAACGCGGATACCAAAGCCAATAAAGTCGACTCTGGTTGATGAAAGTTAGTCATCAAGCAATCCACAACGCGAAACTTATATCCTGGTTGAATTAAAAGCTTTGTAAAGCCTCTATAACCTGACTCCGACAGAGTCAAGAGTTCACCCGCAGCACTTTCAATAGCTCGGGTTGCCGTAGTCCCCAAAGACCAAATATTACGTCCTTGACCCTTTGCTGATTGAATCACACTCCATGCCGCACTCGCTATTTCCACATATTCTTCGTGCATGTCGTGTTGATCTAAATCATCTGCC
>JBHIVS010000212.1:0-4798 GCA_041987885.1 Pseudobdellovibrionaceae bacterium
ATTGAAAGTCGATGAATCAGGTCCTAGAATTGAGCCATGGTAACATTTATCGAGGTCATGGATGGCCCCCAGCGCGGAAATCAGTACAAAGTTCAATCCGATGTCACATTGGGTCGAACACAGGCCGATATTTTAATCGATGACCCTAAAGTTTCCTCCACACATGCTAAATTCGTTCTTAATGAAAAAGGAAACCACTCTTTGGTGGACTTGGACTCTTCAAATGGTCTTAAAATCAACGGCCGCAGAGTTAAAAAGATCTCTTTGCTGCCAGGGGTTGTCTTTGAAATAGGGAATACTCAATTTAGAGTTGTTCTTATTGAGGACCGATCTGCTCCTGTAGCTGCTTTTGATAAAATCCTGACCTGGAGAGATAAGGTGCGTCAAAATCTGGGTGACCTCATTACAGACTATCCCATTCGCTCTAAAAATATCTTCTATACCGAGCAAATTTTACAACTTGAATTCCTTCAAGGAGTGCAGGCAACAGAAGAAGTTTATATCACCTATCTTCCCCGAAGAGCCGGTTTTGGAAATATTGATATAAATCTAAAAGATACAGAAGTTCCAAAAGACGCGTTTGAACTTATTCGTGATAATAATCACATCCGTATCCGAATTTTTTCTCCGGGTCTTATAAAAATCAATGATAAAGCCGTTTCAGCGGCAACACTTGAATCCGACGATATTATTAGTTTCGGATCTACACGTATTAAAGTGAACTTATTAGAAGGATAAAATGGATACGATAGCTCTTGAAACAGGCACATTTAAAAGCTTCGATGATACCGAAATTTATTACGAAATTAGAGGAGAAGGTGCTCCTATCGTAATGATCTATGGCATCGCCTGCCTTATGAACCATTGGCATCACCAAATTAATTATTTTTCTAAAAACTATAAAGTCATTACCTTCGATTTACGTGGCCACCACAAAAGCGCCTCCGTTACGAGTTTAGAAAATCTCAACTTCGAATCTATCAGCAATGATGTCTACGAACTTTTAAATCATCTCAAACTCCCTAGAGCACACTTTATGGGGCACAGCTTTGGCGTTCCAGCTCTCTTGGATTTTTATTCTAGAAATCCTGACAAGGTAACATCGATGGTTTTCATTAATGGCTTTGCTTCCAATCCAATTAAGGGAATGTTTGGATTAGAAATTATTGAACCACTCTTTTACTTCATCAAAGATAAGTATTGGAAACAACAAGATTTGTGGAAAACTCTGTGGAAAGTTGCCATTGATAACCCTATGGCAATGTATATCGCAGCTCTTGCTGGTGGATTTAATTTAAAACTGACTCATTTTAAAGATATTGAAGTTTATGTACGTGGAGTTTCTGGAATTTCACTTGATGTATTTATCACATTATTTGAAGAAATGATGAAATTTGATCGAGAAGATCTTTTGTCTGAAATCAAAACTCCTACATTGATTATATCTGGAGAAAAAGACAACGTAACCCCTGCAAAGTTCCAATACAAATTCCGTGACCTAATTCCTAATTCTGAATTTGTACTAGTTCCTTATGGCTCTCATTGTACTCAGCTAGACTTCCCTGATTACACAAATCTAAAAATTGAAAAGTTTTATTCAGAGATAAAAAAATAGATAGAATTTATCTGTCTAAAAATATTACTAGGGTTATTTAAAGCCTCTAAAAACAAAGACCACCTCTTACGAGGTGGTCCCTATTCTTAAGTTGTTCACTCGAGCAGCTATTATCTCCAAGCTACTTTCGTGAGGTCAAAACCATACTTATTTACTGATTCATCAGAAGTGAAAACTAATTTTGCATAGTTTCCTTTGATGACTTGAGAGAACGATTGATTATTCAAACCGCTCAAAGTTTCTACAAGAGCTCCTTTAGCATCGTAAATTTTTAGATTGTCATACTTTGCTTCAGTATCAAATTGTTCAAAATACAATGCAATTTCGGTAGCACCTTCCACAGTCACTTCAAACTCATATTTTGCTTTTGAAGTGTATGGGTGCGGAGTAGAAATTTCATAAGGAACTGTTTTCCAATGAACTGGGTCACTTTCGTCCGGAGGAGCTACTTCGTTAGTAAGGGCTTTGTAAGCATTTACTAGACCTGCAACAGATTTACCCTTCATACCTGGAATAGGTACAGCTGTATCCATCAGACGTTGTTTCATTTCAACACCTGTTAAGTTTGGTTCAGCAGAAGCAAGAAGTACTGCTACACCAGAAACGTGAGGAGTCGCCATCGAAGTTCCAGAGAAAGAATCATACTTTTGACCCAATACTGAAGACACAATGTTAACACCAGGAGCTGCGATATGAACTGACTTCTTACCATAGTTAGAGAAAGAAGCCATTTTACCTCTATTATCAATTGCAGCTACAGAAAGTACGTTAGGTACATCATAAGTTGCAGGATAAGTAGGGCTGCTATCATTGTTATTAGATTCATTACCAGCGGCTGCTACAAAAAGTGTATTAGCTTGGTGAGATCTTTCGATAGCTGCTTTTAAAATATCAGAGTAACCACCGCCACCCCAAGAGTTTGAAAGAACTTTCGCACCCATAGAAACTGCGTAATCGATACCTTTTAGAGCACCATCAAGCGAACCCGATCCAGAACCAGATAGGAATTTCACACCCATCACACGAGCTTGCCAAGCAACCCCAACAACACCCATTCCGTTATCACCAACACCAGCGATAGTACCAGCACAGTGAGAACCGTGACCGTTATCATCTAGTGGATTCCCTGTTGGTTTGTCTGCGTTTACAAAGTTTGCACCATAAATGTCGTCAACGATTCCATTTCCGTCATCATCAACACCAGTTTGACCATTAAGCTCAGCTTCATTAGTCCACATATTATCTGCTAAATCTGGATGTTTATAGTTAACACCAGTATCAATAACAGCAACAATTACATCTTTAGATCCTGTAGTGATATCCCAAGCTTTCTCAGCTCCGATATCCATTCCAGCAACACCTTCTTTACGAGAAGAATCTTGCTGACCTACGTTCAACATACCCCAAAGTTGACCAAACATTACATCATTAGGAACTTTGCTAGCTCTGTAGATATAGTTAGGCTCAATAAACTCAACTGACGGGTTTTGTCTTAGAGTGATTAGAACATTTGATTGAGTTTCAAACACCGGACGTTTGATAACGATAGTGTTTAAGTTAGGAATTACATCCTTAACATATGAACCAACAGAAGCAGTTAGTGTGTTTAAAGAACGAGCAGCTACTGCATTATCCTTAAATTTAACTACATATTCCCCTGGAACTGATTCTGGAGTCTGTACCACACCTGCGATTGCAGATGTTCCTGTTAAAAACAATCCAACGAAGATTGCCTTTGCGGCTCTTTCGATAAGCCCTTTCATGATCCCTCCTTGAGATAGGTGATTCTTTCACCAACGAAAGTTTAGGAAATATTTTCCCAGACCTTCTAGTTCCAAAATGGTACCAAGGGATTTTCTGGCTGTTTATCAAAATTTTAATATTGTTATTTTTTTTTATGTCCTCAGACAAAGGTCCAGTGTTTTTAGTCTAAGAAACAGCTTTCTTATGTTTCACTGTTGAATTTGTTTCTACAAAATCAAAGCTTAATTGCTGAGGCACCGAAAGCGTAAAAACCTTATCTGGAGAGGCTTTGATAGCTTCCTTCTCACTTGGAGTAGGTAAATTAACTCCCGTTGATGCTTTAATTAGATGTTTAATAAATGCTTCCTTGGCACTTTGCGGCGCATTCTGTGTAAAACCAAGCTCTTTCATAAGTTCATCAATCTTTTTCATACCAATCCTTAGTCTAGATATCGGTGAAGTGCTGACGAAACTAAAGGGGGATTATCTAAGATGTCGAACTAAGTAGCGTCCTATTAATAGAGATCAATAATGCAGAGAACTATGGTTAATCGGATATAGATTATTTTAAAATAAATTTTTAAGTGCTTAAAATTCATGGGTTTTCAAAAAACAAAAAGGGTGACGAAGCACCCTTTTTAAAACTCTCACTGAGTATGATTCATTAGAAGAACATCTAAAACTTTTACTAGCCTGCTCCGCCGTCAGAATGTTTTGGACGTTTTGTTAAGCTTGCGACTAAAAACTCTCTATTCATTCTAGAAATATTCGTTAATTGAATATCCTTTGGACAAGCAGCTTCACATGCTCCTGTTGTAGTACAAGCTCCGAAGCCTTCTGAATCCATAGCTCCGACCATATTTAAAGCGCGCTCTTTTCGCTCTGCTTTACCCTGAGGTAACAATGCCATATGGGAAATTTTCGCTGAAGTAAATAAAGCTGCTGAGGCATTTTTACAAGCTGCCACACAAGCTCCACAACCAATACAAGTCGCAGATGACATTGCTTCATCCGCATCTGCCTTAGGAACTAACATCGCATTTGCGTCTACAGCATTTCCAGTATTGGTAGAAATATAACCACCAGAAGAAATAATGCGATCAAGCGCAGATCGATCCACCATTAAATCTTTGATCATAGGAAAAGCTTTTGCTCTAAAAGGTTCAATCGTCAACGTTTCACCGTTTTGAAAGTTTCTCATGTGCAACTGACAAACAGTCGTCGATTTTAAACGACCATGAGCTTCTCCATCGATCACAAAACCACAAGTGCCGCAAATACCTTCACGGCAATCATGATCAAACGCAATGGGCTCATCGCCCTTTGCAACTAATTCTTCATTAACTGCATCAAGCATTTCTAGAAAAGAAGCATCCTCAGAAACATTTTTTGCTTCGTAGTTTACAAAAGAACCTTCAGAACTTGGTCCTTTTTGTCTCC
>JBHIVS010000213.1:0-4741 GCA_041987885.1 Pseudobdellovibrionaceae bacterium
TAAAAAATGGTCAGATAGCTTGCACCCTGACCGGAGAATTCGTTGGCATCGCAGATGCCAACCCCTAATAAGCTATCTATCACCCACAAGCTGTTTCAACTCGGTGACCAAACCTTGCATGCCTTGAGATAGACCATCCATCTGTTCACTGGATTGAGCCACTTCTTGAGCCACTTTTGCATTTTGCTGAGAATTTTGGTCGAGCCTATTCATAGCTTCACTAATCAAAACAATCCCACGGGCTTGTTCCTGACTAGCACTTGCGATTTCATTATTAATTTCTTTTACCTTTTCCGCAGAGGTTAAAATCTTATGTAACAACTCGCCGCTTTGATTTGCAACAGCCCCACCTTCGCGTATTCTACTGACACTTTCTTGAATCATTTTTGTGATATCTTTTGCAGACTCTGCACTTCGTTGTGCTAACCCTCTGACAGCGTCTGCAACCACAGCAAAACCTTTCCCCTGTTCACCGGCTCTTGCTGCTTCTACAGAGGCATTTAAAGCTAAAAGATTCGTTTGAAAAGCAATGTCATCAATAACATGAATAACTTCTTCGATTTTAGCAGAAGAACTTCTCAAGGACTCCATACTTTTAATTAATGCCTGTACTGACTCTACTCCAGACTGAGAAGCCGCATAACTTTCAGCAGAAAGCTTTGAAGCCTCTGCTGCATTTTCTGAATTAAGTTTAACCATGCTAGAAAGCTCTTCTAATGAAGCTACAGTTTCCTCTAACGAAGCAGCAGAAGACGTCGCACCATTGGCTAAACTTGAACTTGCTACGCTTAAGTGACTGCCCGTTTCCCCCAAAGACTCTCCGGTATTTTCTACTTTTCCAGCAAAAATAGACATTCTGCGAACTAGGCTCGTGGTAATCCAAATACCGGCAATCAAACAAAACAAGATACCCAACACCGAAGCGATAATATTAATCGTTCTAAACAAACCTCCAGATTCATGGGCAGCATGAGCATCTTGTTCAATCAACTCTCCTAATGACTCCATTTCATCTTCAAGTTTCTTAAAGGCTTTATTAAATTCAGGCATCTGAAGATAAGCCTCCGAATATCCTTTTTCTATTGCTAAACCAACAATTTTATTTGTGATCTGGATATATTCATCCATTTCTGATTTAGCACCTTCAATTGCATTTTTTGTCTTTAGATTTAATGGCAAAGACTCTAATGTTGACAGATATTTTTTAAAATCCGAGGACTTTTCAATGGACTCTTGCTGGATATTTTTTAACTCTGCCAAGTCACCATTTTGTGATGCCAATAACGAAGCCAGTACGACAGATCTTAATCCATCATGCATCATATCTGCGAGTGTCATATTTCTAACGGCCGGCATTTGTACATTTGCTACATTATCAAACTGATTCATGAGTCTTGTAGAATTCACATAGGACAAGACCCCAATTCCAGTAAGTACAAATAAAAATCCTCCGCACAAAAACCACAACTGTTTTCTCAGCGAGAGACCCATCAGAGCTCCTAATTACCAAAGTTTTGATTCAATAGAAAGATAAACAAAGACACCCATTTCATGATCGGTATCTGTCGGACCTGCTCCTAACAGTAAACCAAGACCTGGAACCACTTCTGTATCTGAACCCATTTGAAAGGCGGAACGAATTCCTGGAACGATATAATAGCTTGCTTCGCTCGCAGTACTGTCTTCACCAATAACAACTTCATTATTGTTCATCACAAATTCACAGAGTAAATTAGTTTTCGGAGTCAGATTATATATCATGCTCGTACCGAAGTTAAATCCGAAAACAGATGCCTTATCTCCATTTTCATTCTTGGCATTCGGAACATAGGTAAAACCAGCATTCCAATGATTCGTCCACTTTTCATTCAAAGCCAAAGACACTGCTTGGTTAAACTGAAATCCTACCGTCCCTGTACCAAAACCTTTTTTATAATCACCCGTTGGAGCAATTAGTGAAAAACGAGGTGCGATCGAAATCGTCTCTGTATTCATTAACTGATATCTATAGTTTAGAAGAATATCTCCTAACTCCGTTTGATCATCCCCATTTGCATCAACCGTTTTCATCACGGGAATAACATAAGAAAATTGATGAGTCTCATCCGTCACAGGAATTTCATTTGTAAATGAATACCCCCACTCTTTAGCTCTTTCAAAATATTGATAGGTTTGAATAAACTGTAAAACGCCAGGCTCTTGATTATAAGCCTCTTCGATTAAAAAAGAATTGTCCTTAACCGCCTCTGCTGCTTGCCAGAAACGCCACTTAAAAGACACAATCCACCTGCTGAAATAGATACTAATTTTTTAAAAAATTTTTTATGCACAAATCCCCCTCATGCTAAAAGACCGAAACAAGTTTATTGTTTCGAACTTATCAAACAAAATCTAGGGGAATTCTAAGGGCCCTCTAAAGGTCTTTGTTCTTTAACAAGGCCTGAGTTTGTGGACTTTTTATGATATTTTTATTTCAACATTTTTACGGCTCGACTTCCTTTGAGCTGAATCAAGGAAGTCTTTGTCACTGACTTTATTATATCAATTATTTGATTAAGCCTTGGGAACTTAAAACAAATTCGGAACGAGGATTTAACAAATTTAGGTTATTACTATAAATATCTTTTCTATAATTTAGACTGTCTAAATATTCTATTTGAACTTTTTCAGTTAGCCCTGCCTGCCACATGAATCCACTTGGAGAAATAATTCTCTCACCTAGATCTAGCTTTTTACGTATTGTCGGAAAAAGTCGACCTAGAATCCCGACTGTCTTTTTCCATCTATCTGGACTAACTTGAGGATCAATATTTACACCTTTTAAAAAAGCCAAAGAAATTCCTTGAGAACAATACTGCGCCCCTTCGACATTGATAAAACTTTTAGCAAAAAGAACAGCTTGCTCAGACACCAAATGTCTTTTCATTTGATTTAAGACTCTAGGGACAATTTCTTCTGAATACCACTGGTGAGCTTGATTTGGTTGAAACGACATCAAATAAAGATACTCCTCATCACCGATAAATGACTTTATTTGAACCCTGTCTTTTGTTTGGTTAACACGTTGGCCATTATTTAATACAGAAGCTTGGAATGTCTTCCAAACATCAGTTAAATACCCCTCTTTACTTTTACGGTTTTTATAATAAGCCATAAAAGCTGAAGAACTGTATCTCGAAAAACCTATCTTTTGAGACTTATCTGGTGGAGCAAACCCTTCTAGGCCGATGAATCTGGCACCTGCAAGTCCCCCTGTCGGATAGACATCCCAGACCCAAGACATGGAGATATTAGTTTTAAGATCTCTCTTTACCTCGACGAGTCCTACGTGTGAAAAGCCCAAACCGGTGCTAGAAATTTTAGTCTGTAGATAAAGTTTTTCCTCATCCTCTGAAAGAGGAATATTTTTACTTAACTTTTCTTGAATCTTTTTTTCCTTATCGGGAGTCGGAAATTTTAAAATATCGTTAAGCGAATTAACCAATCCCAAGCGATCCGCCAAACCCTCGTTTGCAGAGTTCCCAGGAACGACTCCTGCTGAGATTAAATAGGCTTCCGCATCGGCAGCATACTTATGAACAAAATCTCCAGATTTCAAAGAAATCGTAACTCTATGGCCAGCTCTATTCGTCAAAGTAAATTCATCACGAATATAATTCCCCAAAGAATCACTTTGTAAAGTCAGATAATATTGAATTTTTGACTCAAGAGTCGGCTGATTTTGTAATCTAGAGTGACGAACCAAGAGCGCAACGAGAGCTCTGCCCAAATAATTAGTCCCCGAAATATCTGGGTACTTGGCTTTGTATGAGAGATACGATTTGTACTTTTGTGCCAAGCTGGACTGCATTTTCTTAAAATCCAAACCTGATCGTTCGCGAGCCGTAGAGTCATGAATAACTTCGGAGGTTAATGCTACCAAATACAAAAGTTCTTTATTGCGATTTTCTGTAAGAATATTTTCTTTATATTTTTTAGTCTCACGTTGAAAATCTTCATCGTGATAACTCTCTTTAAAATAAGTCGGAATTGGTATTTGAATGGTTTCTATTCCAGGACGTAATAAATGAACGGCAATTCTAGCTACTTTATCTTGAATATTTTTTTGATCTAAGTCTGTAACCACTTGATCAAAAATGAAAGTACTAAGGTCGCGCGCTTCATCTAATATTTTATATTTTTCTAAATTTTCAGATAAGGCAATTTTAGATACAGAAGATATATTAGGAGCCGCTAGAGATTGTTTAATCTGAGCCGATAATGGTTCAAATCCCAATCGTTTTAAAAAGGCAGTTTCAAGTTCGCCGCCAAATGCGGAAAAACTGATGAATAGAGATAAAATAGGTGTGACTAAGATCGTCTTCAAAATCCAAACCCTTCTGTTATTTCTCTGTTACCTTAAGGCTTAAAAAGTAACTATTACTACCACAGGGGGCCTAAAATCTCAGTTTACAAAACTGTTATATTTATATCTTGTAAAAAAGAAAGACTCCTCAAAGGGAGTCTTTCTTTCAAGACGTTTTAAATTGGATTTCACAATGAGAGTTAACGTTTTTCCATAAGATTAATTAACTGTGGGCCCGAAGAATTCCCCGACTTTAAAACCAAAATATAACCTGAATCTGGGGCAACTGCAGCCCCCGCCTTGCTACTAACTGTAGTTTCAACAGCACAGAGATAGCTGATACTTTGATCCCTATACTTACGTTGAGCTCGCTCTATTGATTTTTGATCACAGTCC
>JBHIVS010000214.1:0-4698 GCA_041987885.1 Pseudobdellovibrionaceae bacterium
CCAGAATCATAGGGGATTTATCCGCATGCAAAAGACTTGTGTAAGCTAAAAGATTTAATTTTCCGTATTTTTTAGCAGCTTCAATAACGACTTTATGTTGTTGAGTGCGAGCGCCAACTTCATTTCCTGAAATTAGAAGAAGTTTGGTGACACCCTCAAGTGCTTTTGGCCAAGACTCAGGTTGATTATAGTCGGCCTGACGGACTTGAATTCCAAGATTTTTTAAGTGTTCAGCTTTATTGGGATTACGAACTGCTGCAATAATTTGTTGAGGGGGAACTTTTTTAAGTAATGATTGAATAACCAATTGTCCAAGTTGTCCAGAAGCACCAGTAACGAGAATCATATAAACTCCTTTTTTGAATTAACTTACGGAGACAGTATAGTTTCTTTGTGTGATCAAATAAATACCTTGTTTATGAATACAATGTTTCATATTTTGAAACAATGGATAGATTGACTGCTATAAACGTCTTTATTGAGGTCTCAAAAACAGAGAGTTTTACCAAGGCTGCGGACAACTTGAACATGTCCCGTCCCATGGTGACTAGATATATTAGTTTATTAGAAGATTGGGTAGGTCTTGCACTTTTACAAAGGTCCACTCGTAACGTGTCGCTGACTCCCAGCGGAGAGGCCTATTTAGATAAATGCAAACATATTCAAGATATTGCTTTTGATATGGAAATGGGTGCTAAAGCAAGTAAGGGACAGCCACGTGGAGTAGTTCGAGTGGCATCAAGCGTTGGTTTTGCGACAACGCAGTTTAATAATTTAGTGGCCCCGTTTTTGGAAAAATATCCTCAAGTTTCAATGGAATTAATAGTTACCGATAGGCCTGTGAATTTGATCGAGTCCAAAATTGATTTTGCGATTCGTATTACAAATAATCTTCAGGCGGGAACTGTCTCTAAGCAGCTTGGAATTTGCCAATCAGTTTTAGTGGCGACACCTACTTATTTAAAGAAAAACGGAACGCCAAAAAAGCTTTCAGACTTAGACGCACATAATGTCATTGCTCATGAGCATTTCAGAAATAAAAGATTGCTTTTGCAAAGAGGTAAAGAACATCAAGAAATTCTTTTTAAGAGTCGTTTTAGCTCTAATGAAACAATGGTTTTATTAGAGGCAACTCTGAGTCATCTTGGTATTGCAATGTTGCCACGTTATTTAGTAACGGAGCAAATAGCATCGAAAAGCTTGTTAGAAGTTTTGCCTGAATGGCAATTGCCAGAGCTTGGCTTGCATATTATTTTCATGAATAAAAAATTTGTGTCTCCACAGGTTCGTTTGTTCATAGACTTTTTAAGTGAGAAAATTAAAAAACAAATCATGTAAAAAAGGTGTAATTTTAATTTGGTTGCCTATGGATACTTACTAAATTCTTAGTTTGTTTTCATTTAGCTGTTTTTAGATTTTCATTTGTTTCCTACGTGTGATCAAAACAAGAAAAAGAATCAAGACAGTGGTAAAATATCATTGCAATAATATTCAAGACCAAGAAAGAGAGGTCGATATGCAATATCAAGACACCACAAAAGACTTAGATAGAGAATCTAAAAATAGAGAAATAAAGACAGTCATGCATCCAATCAAAGTGAGGACTTTGACTGTGAAACGGACAGAGAGAATAGCGCCTCATATTCAACGCATTACTCTTTCAGGAAGTGAATTGTCTGATTTTGTTTCTTTGTCGGCGGATGATCATGTAAAAGTATTTTTTCCTTATCCAGGAGAAACAACTCCTGTTTTGCCGACTATGGGGGAACAAGGTATGGAAACTCAAGATGGACGACCTCCGTTGATGAGAGACTATACGCCTCGTCGATTTGATCTGAAAAATAATGAATTAGATCTTGAATTTGTTTTGCATGGTACGGGGCCTGGATCTTTGTGGGCAGAACATGCAGTCGTAGGAGATTCCTTGACCGTAGCGGGTCCTAGAGGATCACGAATTGTACCATACAGTTTTGATTGGTATTTAATGATTGGTGATGAGACTTCAATTCCATCCGTTGCAAGGCGTTTAGAGGAATTGCCAGCGGGAGCAAAAGCTGTCGTCGTTCTAGAGGTCGAAAATGAATCTTGCGAGGTGAGTTTTTCAGGAAATACAAATACGGAAATCCATTGGGTTTACCGCCGTGGTCGTCCTCCTGGAGAACTGGAATCTTTGAAAAAAACAGTGATGAAACTTCAGCTGCCTTTGGGGGATTACTTTGCATGGGTTTCAGCGGAAAAATCTTGTGCTATGGCGCTGAAGGAGCTTTTGCTAAATGTGAAAGGTGCCCAAGAGGAGTGGATCAAAGCAACGGGTTATTGGATGCACAAAAAAGAACTGCCTTCGTAGGTAGTTCTTTTTGGTTTTTTGATAATAAATCAGATATTTTCATATAAAAAAAGCCACCTCATAAAAGGTGGCTTTTTTTATATATATTTATAGCGGAGACTATTGAACTCTACCAGTAACTTGAAGGTGGATGCCCACTTTGTCGGAACCACATAGAGGAGCAGCATCAACAAATGGAACGTAGATTGCTACGCGGCCATGAAGATATTTGTAAGTATTGAAAGACAAAAGATTATCTAGGTATGCTTTACCTTCAGCACAGGCAGAGTTTCCAGATGTTGCATAGGCTGTAGAGTTAGCCAACGCAACAGTCCACTTTGCGTTATCGGCTTCAAGGATAGTGCTGTAGTTGCAAGTAGAACCTTCTTCGGTAAAAGTTGCTTTAAGAAGAACTGTATCAAGAGAGTAATCAGTAGAGGCCGTCGTGAAAACAATATTTCTAGCTGCGATTTCAGAAGGGATAGCTGCGGCTTGAGTGTTTCCGTCATCACAAACATAAGCAGTGAATTTTGCCAACCATCTTTCACCTTCAAGAACAAGATCTTGATTTGCGAAAGCTTGAGAGAATGGAAGTGTCATCATAAGTGCAAAAACTAATTTTTTCATTTATTTCTCCTTAGTATTTTTTTTGAGTTGCGAGACGAGGTTTAAAAATTATTTGCACGTGGGTCAATAAATATCGATTCGATTATCTTTGGGTTTTCATTTACATGTCTTTATGGTCTTTTTCTATTTGCTGCTCTCCACATTTCATTGCTAGACTTAATTGCGGTGCTAAACCAATCTCAATTCATTTTCAAGTAGCTTTAAGCAGGATACTTTTTAGATTAATTGATTTTATAATTTGCACCTCATTTGAAAGGGCCAATTTTTATGAAGATGCCGAATATAAAAAGCTGTTTTTTAGTCTCTACTATTACGATGCTGATAAGTCCTTGGGTACAGGCTGACTTTCAATTTGAACAGACTATGGTCGCTAGGTCTCATATTACCGATGGTTATGAGTTACCTGCTATGTCTTTCTTAAATAATACTTATCCACAGATTAATAATCGTGGGGACATTGCTTTTAAGGTCATGGCGGTAAACGGAACCGGAGTTCAAGGAATTTGGTTTAAGCCAGCAGCTCAGCATGGAAAATTTATTCATGTTGAAAAGGAAGGCTATTATTTAACGGAACCACATATTAACGAAAAATCACAAGTTGTTTTTTCGAATACAGATGAATTGAGCTCTGATGGTATTTATTTGTATGACCTTGCCTCTGATAAAAAAGATTTGGTCTATGATGCAAGAAAAACGAATTTTGCATATACGTCAAATCCAATAGTTGTTAGCGATGGATCTGTTTATTTTCGAGGAACTACAAAAGATGGAGAGAGAGCTTTGCATACTCAAGACGGAAGTTCAAAAAACTCTTTAGAAACTTTTTTAACGGAAGGAATCGAAAACTTTAATTTACCAGTTTCTTATGTTTTTTATCCTTCGGTAAATGAAACAAATCTTATTGCCGTTAAAGTTCGTCTAGGTGCAATGGGAGAAATTGGGAATCAACAACCTGATTCTATTCTGTTGATTAAAAAGACGGATGGAAAGTATGCTGTTTTAGATCGCGTTACAGATGTAGAGGGAGATCCTTCCGGTCCTTTTAAAATATTAGGAAATGGAGTTAAAGTGTCTTCCGACGGGGCAATTAGTTTTTTTGCATATCTTTTGGATGGAAAAACAAAAGTCGTTGTTGTCCATAAAAACGGTAAATCAGAAATTGTCGCAACGGCAGGTCAAGATGGAATCACAGATATCGAGTCTTTTACTCCGGTCACTAATAAAAATGGTATGACGGTATTTAGAGCCATTGACAGAAAAGGGTTGAGCTCTTTGTTTGTTCACTATCAAGGTAAATTACAACGTTATATTGGAGAGGGTGACAGTGTTCAGACTGATTTAGGTGTGCATAATATCTTATTTGCAGATGGACATACTGGAATACATGGGGCTCCTGCGATCAATGATAATAATGAATTTGTATTTGCAACAACTCTAGAGCATTTCAAAACCGGAGATGAAATTGGAAATGCTGTTTATAAAATAAAACTTGTCGATTAACGGGCGCAATCTGCTAGCAATCCCTTACAACGATCTAAAATTGTCGTGCGAATATTAGATCGGTGATGTTGGAAATCTACAGACTTACTTTTTTGAATAATTTTATAGAGGCTTATGGTTCTTTCTAGATCCCTAAGCCTTTGTTTTTCTGGCCCCCTTGAAAGAGGGAAGTCAGGAATTTCTAAATTGTCCAAAGTAGAAGTTTTGACAGCTTCCACCCAGTCAATTTCCGTTTGTGTTAAATA
>JBHIVS010000215.1:0-4686 GCA_041987885.1 Pseudobdellovibrionaceae bacterium
GGCAACTTTTCCGATATGAGAGCGCTTAGTGTTGAAGGCAATTTGTTCAATAGCAGCTTCGTTGATTACGAACTTCACTCTAAGTAATGCATCCCACAGCATTCCAAAACGTATACTACCTATTTCTATTACATTGTGGCTGGGATTTTCAGAGTTAGTTATTTCAATTTTTTTAATTTCTATATGGGCATTAGTGAAGCTGGTTTTTAAGCTCCCTACATTTACCTCTGCACCGATAGCTTTATAGCCACCCCATTCGATAGCTTTTTTGAAGTGAGTATCAAAAAAAAGTGTGAAATAGACACCAATTAATGTCCAGATGATGACAAATGGAATGATAGCTTCCCAACGAAGAAAGCCTTTCTTTTTTATCTTTTTTTCTTTTTTTGATTCGTTGTTTTGTGTTTGAGTCATTGCTGTGTCCTAGCCGTAAAGTTTATCATAAGTTGCATACCATCCATAAAACTTAGTGGCCGTGAAGGCCTTCCAAGTTTTTGTATCTTTGAACCTTGCAACGACTGTTGAGCGATATTTATTGATGAGAATTTTAAAACCGAAAAAGAAAAATGGTAGCAAGACGATTGAAATTACCATAGAGCCCATGGCAATAGTATTATTGAATCTTGTCATGGGAACTAGAGGCATATTGTACATTTCTGTAAATAGGTCTTTGAGTGCCGGAGATTCAAGAATCATTTTTCCTAAATAGTGGGCTGGTTGATCAATCAGAAAAGCGACAAATTTAAAAAAGAAAGCAGCCATAAAAGCTGCTCCAATTTGTACTCTAAAAAAGAAAATTACAAAAAATACTAAGATAGTTTGAATTGAAAAAAATGGGGCGAATCCAAGAATGAGACCCAAAGATAGTCCGGATGCGAGTTGGTTGGTTCCTGTATCTGAATTTAGCAGTTTAAAAAAATTAAAAATCTGCTTAAGTAAAAGCGTCATAGAGTCCTCCGCTCATAAGTGTAATGAGCAAAAATGCGTGGCGGCAAGTAGAAAGCCAAGGACAAGGCAGCTAACATGGCATATCTTTGAAAGATGCTGACGCTTCAAGAAAAAATCGCTCATTCTTTAAAGTTGGGTGGAAAATTGATATTCATTTCGGAGGACGAAATAAATAGAAATTGCCCACTAGTAAAAGATCCTCAAAATTGGGTGGGATTGCCATTTTTGTTGGCACAATCTTTAAATAAGCAATTGTGGGAAAGTTTAACGTCGGAAAAAGATTGGCTTTTTTCTTCCGGGGGGGAGCTTCAGGTCATTTTGAAGTCAACCCCTGCATTACAAGCGGCCCGTGTCGTTGTTGATTCAAAAATGGACGCGGATTCGGTTGAGTTAAATCGAGGAGTATTTGGTGTTTCGACAGTCGAGTCTTTCCAGATAGATGAAATTTTAAAAACGGAAGATTTTGAGGGTGAATCGTTCTGGGCGGAAGTAAGGGACCTTTTTTATTCCGTAGAAAAGGTGCCCGAAGCAAAAAGCTCTCATCAAAAGCCTTGTTTATTTTTAGATAGAGACGATGTTGTGATTAAGGATGTTCCTTATGCGACGGATTCTAGTAAAGTAGAGCTGTTACCAGGGATTTCTGGGTTGATTAAAGAGGCTCATGCAAAAGGCTATTGGGTCGCTTTAGTTACGAATCAATCAGGACTTGGTAGAGGTTGGATCGATTGGGTTCAATATCAAGCTGTTCATCAAAGAATGTTGGAGTTGCTTGCTGAAGATAAAGCATACTTTGATGACTATCAGTTTTCGTCTTACATTGGAGATAGTGATTTGCCCTATGGAGATTTGTTGCCTAGTTTGCGCAAGCCTCGTGCGGGAATGTTTCATCGAGTCCAGGAAAAATTAAAAGCTGATATTCAAAGTTCAGTCATGATTGGTGATAGTGCTACGGATTTGATTGCTGCTTTTTCTTTTGGTCTTAGAAGATTGTTTTTACTGAGGTCTCATAAGACGGATAAACAACTTGAAGTCCTTCGAGCTTATCAGGAACAGTACTGCGATTTTAAGTATGAAGTGATCACAGATCTGAAGAAAGTTTTACTCTAGGAAAATTTCTTTGATAAATTTATTTAGCTTTCAAGATCGTAGTTTTCAATAGGAGTTTTTTCTTTAATTTTTAAATAAAAAAGAGCACCTAATAAACTTGTCATGAAAGAAAATACTTGGAATGAAGTGATCAGTGTTGGTCCAAGTTCTGAGTCTCGATTTGTATAGATATTAAATAAGAAATAAAATGCAGCTTGTCCAACACCTACGCCTGCTGGAGATATAGGAATTGCCGTGGCCATATAACCAAGAGGAGCTACTAAAAAGTAAGTGGTCCAATTGAGTTCGTAAATATTAGTAACTGCTCCGGCCATAATTAAAAATAAAATAGAAGCACTTTGAGCCAGTAAGCTAAATAAGAAGGTCTTTGAAAAAGTGAGTCCATCTTTTCCATATAAGTGTAAGTTCTCGTAGAGTTTTTGAAACTTTTGAGAAAGGGGAAGATAAGTGATTATTTTTGTTAAATAGCCTTTATTATAGATTAACGAAGAAAATACTAAAGCTAATCCGATAGAAAATGCCATAAATAAAGCGAATACAAAGTAAAAAAGATGTGTCAGTGTTTCGATAGATAGCACATGTTTAATATCGAAAGACATCGATACAAAAGCCATTACGATCATCGCGTAGAGGCCAATAACTCTATCCATAAGTACGCTTGTGATTGCGACAACTTTTGTATTTATTCCCAATGGAGAGTGTTTGTGGATTTTATTGAAGTAATAGGCTTTGATGACGTCACCGCCGACTCCTCCGGGCATTGCAAAGTTAAAAAACAAGCCAATTTGTGTAAGCTTAAAAGCTTCAAAAATGCTAATGCGTGCACCTTGGGATTTAAGTAAACTGCGCCAGCGCTCACTAACGATAAAGTTATTTAATAGAATGAGACCTAATCCTAAAAGCAAATAGCGTGGATCTAGAAAAGATTTTAGGCTGGAAAAATCCAGTTTATCAGATTGAACAAGCCAAGTGATGATCCCTACAGATAGGAGAACCTTGAGGGCTTGAGTAAATGCTTTTGTGAGGGACTTTTTCATACCTTAAAGTTTGTATAGGAAAAAGGGTTTGGAAACTAGTGATAATTAAGGGATTTGGTAAAAAGAGCACCGGAATCAAGTGGGTCTCAGAAATAAGACATAAAATGCAAAGCCCTATCTTTATGGGATAGGGCTTTGTGTTATCGCGTTTTATAAATATTCGAGGTTAAAACTTAGAAGTAAGCTTTAACGGCAGCGATGATTTTGTCTTGAGTCGCAGAATCCATGTCTGGATACATTGGCAAACTGATGACATTTTCAGCAGCCCAGCGTGCTACTGGAATTTCTAAACGTTTTGTTTCTTCGTTTTGATAGAAAGGTTGATCAGGCATTGTGCGTGGGTAGTGGATCGATGTTGGAACCCCAGATGCTTGCATTTTTTGTTGGAAGCTGGCGCGGTCTTTAACTGTGATCGTGTATTGAGCCCATGCAGAATTATGATCATTGCCTACGAATGGAGTAGAAAAGCCTTCTGCTTTGATAGAAGAAAAAGCATCATTGTATTTGTCTGCAACTTTTTGACGTTGCTCAAGCTCCCAATCGTATCTTTCCATCTTCGCTAAAAGAATAGCGCATTGAATAGTATCAAGACGGCCATTGATACCAAGGCGAGTATGGTAATATCTAGATTCAGATCCGTGTTCGCGGATTTCTTTTATAACTTTTGCTATATTATCGTCGTTAGTGAAGATGGCTCCGCCGTCTCCGTAACATCCAAGAGGTTTTGCAGGAAAAAAGCTCGTGCCAGAAATGTCTGCAATCGAACACGATCTTTTACCTTTGTATTTTGCACCGAAACTTTGAGCAGCATCTTCCATGACTAGAAGATTGTGTTTTTTTGCAATGGCTTGAATTTTGTCCATATCAGCAATTTGACCGTAAAGGGAAACAGGTAAAATTGCTTTTGTTTTAGATGTAATAGCTGCTTCGATTTTTGTAACATCGATATTGAAGGTCTTAGGATCAATATCTACATAAACGGGTTTTGCTCCTGCCAATAAAATGGTTTCAGCGGTAGCGATAAAAGAAAAGGCCGTCGTGATGACTTCGTCGCCAGCCCCTATTCCGTAAGCCATCATTGGAACCCAAAGCGCATCAGTACCATTGGCGATCGTTAGGCAATGTTTAACTCCAACGAAACTAGCCAGAGTTTTTTCAAGTTCTACAACTTCAGGGCCATTTACATAGGCTCCATGTTCTAAAACTGCGTGAATTCTAGAGTCGATAGAGTTTTTTAAAGCTTTATATTGAGATTTAAGGTCGATAAAAGGAATGGACATAATGCCTCCAAAGATTACTTTTCAAAGAAAGTATCTACCTATAAAAATGAATTGTCCATTGAGACTGATAAGATATGGCTTTGGGTCGATATTTTTAAATGAATGTTGCAAAAACAGCACTCAAAAACTGTTTTAATAAAGACGCACTTTTTGACTGGATGAGCAAAGATGTTGCAATTAATACTCACTCGATGGGATTAATGATAGGTTGATTTGGCTTGGTAAGGGGGCTTGGGTGATTCCTGTTGTATTATCTGGTGGTAGTGGAACGCGTTTGTGGCCGGTGTCTAGACAGCAGATACCGAAACAATTTT
>JBHIVS010000216.1:0-4675 GCA_041987885.1 Pseudobdellovibrionaceae bacterium
TCAAAGTAGCGACGATGTCTGACAGAATTAAACATGTCGTACAAGCTTGTTTCAACGGTAAGCGTATCGTTATTTTCTCTGGTGGAGAAGCTAAGGGAACAGAAGAGTTATTAAAAGAAGTGGGCGAAATTGCTCACGGTGGTGCTTTTGGTTCAATTATGGGTCGTAATGCTTTCCAACGTCCTAAGAAAGAAGCAATCGCTTTGCTTCATAGTGTGATGGAAGCTTTCGCAGGTAAAAAACTATGAGTATTAATGAAAATCCATTAAGAGCGGAAAAAAGAAAAAAATTGCATGCCCTTCGCGAGAAAGGCATCAATCCTTATCCATATTCTTTTGATGGCAGAACTCATGTTGCAGATATCGTAGCAAAACATGCTGACACTCTTCAAGCTGGTGAGAAAAAGCCAGAATCTACTTTCCGTATTGCAGGTCGTTTGATGACTTTGCGTGCAATGGGTAAAGCCAGCTTTTTCAATATTCAAGATCAATCGGGAACTGTGCAGGTTTATGTAAAAGTTCAAGATTTGACGGAACAAGAGCAAGATGCTTTTTCATTGGTGGATCTTGGCGACATCGTCGGTGTTGAAGGTTATGTTTTTAAATCTCAAAAAGGTGAATTTTCAATTTACGCTCAAAAATTCGAGATTTTAACAAAATCAATTGAGCCACTTCCTGAAAAATTCCACGGAGTTCAGGACGTAGAAATTAAATATCGTCATCGTCATTTAGATCTAATGACAGATGCGGATTCTCGTAAAGTTTTTGAAACTCGTTCTAAAATTATCCGCGAAGTTCGTAGATTCTTGGATGATCGTGGTTTCTTAGAAGTTGAAACTCCAACTTTACAACCGGTATATGGTGGGGCTGCGGCAACGCCGTTTACAACTCATCACAAAGCTTTGGATATGAAGCTTTACATGAGAATTTCCCCAGAGCTTTATTTAAAGCGTCTGATTGTGGGTGGTTTTGAAAAGGTTTATGAGATCTCTAAAAACTTCAGAAATGAAGGTATCGATAGAACTCATAATCCTGAGTTTGCTCTTTTAGAGTTCTATGAAGCTTACACGGACTACAATTATCAAATGAACCAGTTTGAAGAGTTGATCTCTCAGTTGGCATTGAAAATTACAGGCAGCATGAAGATTACTTACCAAGGGAAGGAAATTGATTTTACGCCGCCTTGGAGAAGACTGACTGTTTACGATGGTGTTCGTGAATACGCAGGAGTTGATCCTGAAAAAGCCTCTGATCAAGAGTTGTTCCAAGCTATCAAGAAAAATGGTGGAAAACTTGAAGAACCTAAAAAGCGTGGCGAAATGATCATGGAGCTTTTCGAACTTACTGCCGAAGAACATCTATGGCAGCCGACCTTTGTTATGGATCATCCAGTGGAGATTTCTCCTCTGACAAAAATCCATCGCACAGACAAACGCTTAGTAGAACGTTTTGAACCATTTGCAGCTTGTATGGAAATCGGAAATTCTTATTCAGAGTTGAACGACCCTGAAGATCAATTGGCTCGTTTGAAAGAACAAGATGCTAGTCGTGATAAAAATGAGGAAGCTCATCCCATGGATGAAGATTTCTTGTTAGCAATTGATTCTGGTATGCCACCAACAGGTGGGGTGGGTATCGGAATGGAAAGAATTGTAATGTTACTGACGGATAGACCAAGTATCCGCGATATTATTTTTTTCCCGACGATGCGTTTTAATAATAAGTAGATAAAAAAAAGGGGAGCTTCTGGCTCCCTTTTTTGTAGGGAGTTTTTATGAAATCTTTGTTCATCAGAAAAAAAGCGATATTTCTAAATAACACTTTTTATAAATTTCTTTTTTCTTTGAAGGCAGTTTTTTTATTTACGCTCATCGGTTGTCAGCAAATGCCGACGAAAGTAACCGTGGAAGAGCCTCTACAAGCATACACAGTCACCGCTGAAGACTTAAAAAAATCAAATAGTGTCATTATTGATGCTCGTCCAGCATTTGAATACAATATGGCTCACGCTCCAGGGGCAATTAATATTGCTTGGCAGGATTTCTCTCAGCAGGATGCCCGTGTAAAGGGAGTTTTGCAAACAGATACATTTTCCTTGGCTCGCCGTCTGGCTTTGATTGGAATTGATCCCGAAACTCCCGTTATTGTGTTAGGTAAAGGAGCAGGGGGTCATGGAGAAGAAGGACGTGTAGCTTGGACGATGAAGTATCTCGGGGTGAAACATGTTTATACATTAAATGTTTCTGCTTATAGAGAACAGAACAACAATCCCTACAAGCAGGCTCCTCCAGTTAAAAATAAACCCTATTGGAAACCTATGCTGGATGATGGCATGAATATCGACTTGAAAACTTTCAAGGAAAAAGTTTCAGAACAGACAGTTGTTGTTGATGTTCGTTCGTCAAATGAATTTTCCCTGCCACAAGTTGTTCGTCAAAAATGGAAAACGACAAAAGTTTATAATTTGCCGTGGTCTGATTTTTTCAAAAAGAATGGTCTTGTGGATTCGGCAGTTCTAGCTCGTTTCAAGGAGTTAGGTATTCAAAAAAATGATGAAATTATTCTTATCAGTAATCAAGGCGTTCGCTCTGGCTCAGTTTCCTATGCTCTTAAAGAACTTGGTTTTCAAAAACCACGTAATTTTTCTGGAGGATATAACCTTCTTCATTAGAGGCTTAGTTTAGGCGTGGAGTTTCGGTTTGGTTGTCGGACTTAGACGATTGCGCCTTAGGGATTTTAGAATTTCGAATGAGATGATTATGAAGTATTTCTAAAATTTCTCTGCGCTTAACAGGTTTGACTGCATAAGAATCACAGCCAACATCTAAAGTTTTTTGTAAATCCTCTACGACTGCAGTCGCTGTAAGAGCAATTATGGGTGTTCTTATTAATTTATTTTTGTCTTCATAGTGCCTGATAAGTTCTGTTGCTTTATATCCGGTCATAATGGGCATTTGAATGTCCATAAAGATCAAGTCATAGTTATTAAGTTGGAAGGTCTCAAAAGCCTCTTTGCCGTTAATGGCCTCATCGCATTCAAAAGGTAAATTTTTAAGGTAATGGCAAATAAGCACTCTGTTATCTTCAGAGTCGTCTACCAAGAGTATCCTAAATTTAGGGCCCACATATTTTTCCCAAGGAAATCCATCTTGGTGTCTTTTATTTTTTTTAGGATGAGGATCAGGTCTGTTTGGTAAAGTAAGTGTAAAAATTGAACCTCTACCTAGCAGTGATTTCATCACTAAATTTCCATTCATGATCTCTGCTAAATTTTTTGAAATTACAAGACCGAGCCCTGTGCCTCCGTATTCACGAGTGATGGATACATCTCCTTGGAAAAAAGGCGTAAAAATTTGTGCTAACTTTTCACGTGGAATTCCGATGCCAGTGTCTTCGATGGTTATTGAAAACTCTGTATCGTTGATCGCTTGAGTTTTAATGTGGACACTACCTTCTTTGGTAAATTTGATAGCATTCCCGATAAGATTAAAAAGTATTTGCCGTAAACGTGTTGGATCTCCTAGTTGGCAGAGTGGGATTTTTTCATCGATTTCTAGTTTATAATCTAGGCCTTTTTCTTCGGCCTTAAGTTGTAGAATTTCATAAACGCTACGGATTGTTTTGTTTAAGTCGTAGCTGATTTCCTCGATGGTCAGGGCCTTTGCTTCAATTTTTGAAAAATCTAAAAGATCATTAATAAGAGCTTTTAGATTTTCTCCGGCATGGCTAAAAAGATTTATATATCGTTCTTGGTCTTTGTTAAGAGGAGTTTCTTTTAAGAGCTCTAGCATTCCCAGCACTGAGTTTAAAGGAGTCCTGATTTCATGGCTCATTCTGGCTAAAAATTCAGATTTCGCATTCGAGGCTTTTTCAGCCTCATTTTTGGCGAGTTTTAACTCTTTCTCGGTATCCTTGAGCATATCAATTTTTGTTCTTAGGGATGAGATGGAAGAACCGGTTATCAATGAACAAAAACACAAACTCAATAGAGTTGCAAAATTAGTCAATTGAGAAATGTCGCTGGTGTTCCAGTTTGAAGTTATGTATTGAGGTAATCCAACAAACAGAAAAAAGACCCAACTATTTAGGACGATGGAAGCGTATATTCCATACCAAGCTGAAATTACCATCAAAGCGATGCCTAGCAAAAACCAAGTTTTTGAAAGATCGGTGAAAAGGGTGATTAGCAACATCCCAAGCATGATCGCGATCCCTAGTAAAATTTGCTCTTTATCTAAGCTGCGCATGGGTTTTATATCGATGCGTTCAAATTGAAAATTACTCAGTCCCATTCGGCTTAAGCGGGGGGTCAGTAAAACTAAAAGTGGAATAGAAATACTGACGGCTCCGATCATATCTCCAAGAATACCAAGAGTCAGGGTGTAGCCTACGCCAAAAATATCGTTGATATCTGTAAGAACAAAAAGTCCCTGTTGAAAAATTGACTTCAATGTCGCTGGAATTAAAAGTCCATAAACGAAATAAAGTCCTAGGTGTTTGGGATGGGCCTTCCACACCTTGACGTCTTTAAATCTGTCATTGATCAAAGAGTAAGAAAGCATAACTTCTAGGGTCTCTGGGAGAGCATAGAGAGGGTAGTATTGAGGGTAAGGAATTTTTAATAAAAATTGCGCAATCAGGGCATTGATAAAGACAGCTGGAAAAACCTTGGGCCC
>JBHIVS010000217.1:0-4635 GCA_041987885.1 Pseudobdellovibrionaceae bacterium
ATTTTCTGAAGAAGCACGGTCATTTCTAGCTCTTAAAGTATCCACTAAATCATCGGTTGCAGATGTGGTATACACAAGACCCGTACGAGTCGCAGCACCTGTTAATTTTTTAGGATACTTTTCATCTAAAACATTATTTGGATCATTATAAACATAACCACTTGGAGTTTTTGTTCCATAAGTTTCCACAGGTTTTTGATAATCAATTCCCGGAGCCGATGGCTGTGGCTTCATTGGAATTGGCTCAACCAACTCAGAACCTTTTTCTTTACTATTTCCAGCTACAGGAGTTGAAGCCTTAGGCTCTTCCTTTTTAGCTTCTGATCTAGGTTTTGGCATCGAGCTATTTGGATTTGTAGGATCAGGAAGATTTGCGCCAAATTCGTCATCTGGCCATAAATTATCAACAGCAATGATATCATCAACGTTGGTTTTTTTATCTGATTTCTTAGAGTCTGCTACTGAATCCGTTTTTTTAGTGTCTTCTGTTTTAGTAGAAGTTTTTTGCTCTGCTTTTACTTCTTTTGAAGCTTCCGCAGGAGCAGGTTTACTTCCGATAGAAACATTTTTTTTGTCTCCACAAGCAGATAAACTCAGAGTCGCCGATAAGGCACTCATAATTAATAAATGTTTAGACGAACTAGGCTTCATCAGGGCCTCCAAATATAAAAAATCAGATTCTTTAAAAGCAAATGCCACGCCAAAAATTGTTCATCTCAAATCCATCTGTTTAAGCTTGAGATACTAACTCCCTTTGCTTTCAGAAATTAATTCACGATCGGCAATAAAATCGACGTTTGCTTTTTTGCTCTCAAAATTTAAAAAACTACATTCAAAAATAAAAAGGAGATCTAAGATCTCCTTTTCTAAGTCGGAAACTAAATAGGATCCCAACTTTCATTTCTAATTAGGTCCGCTGGAATATTACCAGAGATTCCAGAGACAGCGCCGTTTTTTCCATTCTTCCCGTTGGCTCCAGACTCTCCACGAGCTCCATCATCGGCTTTCTTTTTTGATCTCATAGGTTTACATTTATCATCAAATATTTTTTCATAGGCACCAAGACCACCAGGGCCACCGATACCGCCTTCGCCTCCACGACCGCCTTTGCCTGGACGACTAAGGATATAAACTTTTAAATCCTGATAATCTTCGACATTAAGAATGAATAGAGGTGTGTTGCCACCGTCCACTCCGTCTTGGCCTGCGCCACCGGCATGTCCTTTTTTTCCAGCCCCCGCAGAAGAAGTCATTTTAGCCTTACAATATGCTGGAGAGTTTCCATCAGGACCTCTCATGCCCGGAGTTCTATTCAAGTTATAAGTAGGTTCACTTCCATTCAAAGTTGGATCAAGTTCTTGAGAAGCATCGAGGCCCTTTGCCCCATCATTACCATCCAGACCGATGCTATTGATTAACAACTCTCCTACCGCTTTTTTAACATAAATACTAATAGGCCGCCCATGGTCCACCATAGTGCCTAGATTATCAGTATTTAATTTTAATGTGGTAATATGGGGAAAGTTAAATCTTCCTCTAGCTGAAGAAAAATCTCTATTATCTACTTCTAAATATTCTGCTTCTATTTTTAATTCGTCCGTACCAACAACTAGCATACCATTATTCGTAATTTTTATTCTCTTAAAAGAATAAGATCCAGAGGATGCATCAAGGCTCATAACTTCGTCTACGACTAAATCTCTAGGTATTCTGATATCATAATCAAAATTACCCACTGGGTTTCCATATTGATTAAGTACTATGATATCAACTTTAGAATAACCACCAGAATTTACTGTATATACATATGTATTACCTTCAGGAAATACTGTTTTTTCGCCTGCAACCTGAATACTAAGTCCCGGAATGCTTTCAGGCCATGTTATTACAACATCATAAAGTCCGACCTCAACATTAGGAACAGTTTTAAATTTTATATCACTTTTATTTACTTTCGTAGACTCAGCCCTCTTATCGAAGTACTCAGCGACTTGCTCTGAGTTTTTTCGTTTCTCTTCTTCAACATCGTCTTCCCTGAATGCACAGGAAACCATCGTCGAAGTTACGAGAGTTAGTAAAAGAAATGGAAGTATTCTAAAAATCTTTGAATCCATAGGTTCATGTTTATAACCCATAGAGAGGAAAATTACTTAATTACAGATAGAAGCTTATAAAAATGTTCCGACTGTCTATACTCTAGACACTAATAAGTCGATGAATCGGTCTAAAAAACAAAAAAGCCTCTAAAACGAGGCTTTTAAGACTTTTAAATTAAAGCAAATTTCCAATTAGCCGACCTTAAGCACTTTTTGAATTTCTTTAATATCAACCAAAGAACCATTAATATACTGATGAATAATCATCCCCAATAGAGCTTGATAGGCAATCCCCTTTTGGTGAGCAATTTCTTTCAGAGCCTCAATGTCGCTAGAGGAAACACGCATATTAATCTTTCCATCCTTAGCTTCCCTTGAAGATTTAAGGGCCGCATTTCGAGCTTTCACTTTAGAAACAACAGAGGCATCGACTGGTTCCCAACCACCTTTATTCTCGATTTTTTTCCATTTCTTTTGAGTTTTTTTGCTAGCCATTTTAACTCTCGCCCTTTTTGATTTTTCTATTTCTATAAGCCGTAATTAATCGACCGTCTTCTTTATTAACAACTACCGACTACCCATAATTATTAAACCAATAATGCTCGATCTGTTGTTCAGGATAGTTTTTATTTTCTAAAACAGCCATTAGCTCGCCATTTTCTACAATTTCTTCTGGAGAAAATCCTCTCTCCGTCTTTATCTTTTTAGATTTATCCGGATGAGCTCTACGTACTGTCATATATACCTTATCATAATGTATGGACAATGTACACACATTGTTATTAAATCGATTTTAAGCAAATTGGAGCGGTTAAAAACTTCAAAACAGCCTTTAAATCAAACAAGACACCTTTCAATTGCAATATAGCCACCCTGTTTAAATGCCTATAAAAATAGAATTAGCTGAGCCTATGGCGGACTTCGATCACAAGCTTATCTTGAGAGATCTCTTCTAATTGTTTATGTATCTTATCAATATTTGCTTGATCTAAATTTGCGTCCCATTCATCCAAAAGAAGAACTTTAACATCTTGATTTTTAATGAACTCAAGATGCTTCAATATTTTTTCGCCCGTAGACTCACAACCAGTAACTTCACCGATTTCAAGTTGTGGAGAGGCAGGTAAATAAAATGAACTTTCAAGTTTCATATTTAAATGCAATAACAAGGTCGATTTTCCAGAACCATTTGCTCCACGAACAACCGATCTTCCGTTCTTTTTCTGAAGTAAATGTTGTTCGATATTTTCTAGAGATGAATACGCATGTCCTCCAAAGACAATTTTAGTTAAATCGATGCGTTCTTCTAAATGGCTGTCTTTAATATCTGAATTATCCCACGAAGATTTAAAGCGAGCTTTGAAGGATGACAAATTTGTGATTTGATTAAAAAAGGCTCTAAAGTTACTTAAGATCATCAATTGTTTGGGGATAGTCACAAGCAATGCCCCCATTAGAGCAGTATCCCCTTGATGAGTAAAAGCTAGGTATAATATCAATCCAAAAACAGGAACTGAAGAAACAATAGTTAAGACAAAAACTAAACCCTCTGAATAAAAGGCAGATTTTTCAATGTTTGTACTGGTGAAATTATATTTTTTTTCAAGAGCTTCTTTATATAGCTTATTAACAGATGTGTTTTTCAAAAAAACATTATCCCAAGCTTTTAAAATATAACTGAAAAAATCTATCTTTTCTGACTGCTCAGATTCAACAATTGCTTCAACTTTACGAATACATAGAAAGAACAAAGAACCACTTAAAATTCCCGACAAAATAAATACATAAGAAAAATTTGTATCTACAACGATAGAAATACTGATGACATTTAAAACGATCGTCAGAGCAAACATATAAATATCGAAAATTGAAAAAGCGACCGCCGAAATATAACCCTCAGCATCTGGGCCTAAGGCAGTTAAGAAAGATTCCTTCTGTTGATGATTCTGCCATTTCTGCGGCGAACCTGAATGATTCAGTAATCTTTTACGAAGATATTCAAAATACGCTTGAAAATAACCTTTCATCTCAAGTTTTTTTAAATAAATCGAAAACACATGTGGAATAGTCGAAAATACAAAAAACGCAATTAATAGAATTACAAAAACATTGAAATTAGAAAGATATCTCCCCGCCAATCCCAACACTGTCGTAGACAGGGCCACGAAAATTTGTTGAAGAGTTAAAAGTACGATCATCCCAACAACAAATTTTTTAGATAAAATATTAAATATTATTTTTACCATCTCAGACCTCAATTCGGATCATTCCGATGCCCGTATATACTGCAAAACAAAGCCACAGCTCAGATCGAATGTGATGAAGCTCAGCCCCTAAAAGGGCTTTAAAATCTGAATATAGAGAATTTATTCTTAGACTTCGGACGGATTTTCTAATTCTAGGAATGGCTTTTTTGTAAGGCCAAACTACCCCACCGAAAATTTTTATGAGATAATTTTTGATATATCAGCGCGACTAAACCGCTAAAAACTCACCCAATCGTTGGCTGTCTTTAAGTTCCTGAACAAGGCCCTTGTAA
>JBHIVS010000218.1:0-4604 GCA_041987885.1 Pseudobdellovibrionaceae bacterium
GTTAATCTCTTAAGATACCAATTAAACAGTGATGCAGGAAGAGTTGCGGAGGCTGGTTTTTTCTGTGCTAAGGGTTATTCCTCAAGAACTTTTCTTTTAGAGTGTACAGTTCAGCTTCAAAATTTCTTCGGTAGAGACGCTCAGTATATTCCTTACTCAGTAAGTTTATGTTCGCAAGCCCGTGAGGAAGGCTTTGCCTCTTGTGTCGGAGAGTTGTTCTCTAAAGCTGGGGTCAAGGCAAATGTGGCAGCTAATTTATGTTTAAACGGTAAGGATAAATCACTTAATAACTGTATGATTGCGAAATTCAAAGAATTGGGAAGCTCAGAGAGAGCTTATAGTTTCTGTTCAAATCCGACAAATAAAGCTAATTATAGCGGTAATTCTGCAGTGAAAGTTTATCCTTTGAATGAAGAACCGCCGATTATGAATGGTGACTCTAGTTACAAGGGATCTTCGTCAGGATCTGGAACTGCGGTAATTACAGATTCTTCTGGCGGTCGCCAAGAAATCATTCAACCAAGCACGAGCTTTAGTAGAGCGGATCTGGAAAATGATTTAGACGGTGGTGTGGTGGTAGATTTGCCGATGCCGAAGTAAGTACATAGGTTCTAAAAACAAAAAAACTTCTCTGCTTAGATTTTATATCTAAAAAAGAGAAGTTTTTTTCGTTTAAGGGATTACTTTTTTAAAACAGAGCTTAGGCAGAAAATATTTAAAAATTGATAGGTCTGATCTATAACTTCTTTGGCAGGGGCCTCTCTTAATAAAGACTCAAAAAGAAACTGACCGTGCATAAATGTTTCCATGCAATCGCAAATTAAGCGAACATCTACTTCTTTAGGAATTTTTTCTTGGTGCTGAAGATTTTGAAGTCGCAACAGAAGCTTTTCGTCACAAAATCTAGGAACTCTTTCTAAACTCTTTCTTCTAAAACTATCGTCTGTTAGAGCTTGGCTAATAATGATTTTTGCCAAAGCTTGTTTTTTATTAACATTTCCCATCTTAAATGCAACATACTGGCGGAGTTCCTCGATAAGAGAATCTTGAGCGGGATAGGGTAAGTGTTCATCTCTCATGGAACTGATAAAACGTTCAATGATAGTTAATAAAAGACCTTCTTTACCATCGAAGTAGCGACCAATGAGAGATTCATTAACTTGAGCTTTTTTCGCAATTTTTTTTGTAGTGGCACCGTTATAACCATATTTAGCAAAGATCTCGATACCGGCTTCAATAAGCCGTTCTTCCGAGGCCTCACGGTCGCGGCGCTTAGACTTGATACAGTCCAAGTTTTCCGGTGTCTCATTTTGATCATGGGGGAAATCAGTCATTTCGCCTCCTTACATGGTTTTCTCAATTAATTCTTAACAAATATTTAGACTTAAGGCAACAACATAAGTAATTGATTGTATACTTTGAGATTTTTTAATAAACATATAAGGGTTACGAACCTATAACCCAGTTGTAAAACTGGAGGACTAATTTCTGGAGTTCTTATGAAGAATTGGAAGTTCATGAAATCAGGAGGAGTTCTCTTGATTTGTGGAATGGTCATGAGCAGTACATCTGCAATAGCGATGACTCTCGACGAATATCTAGCGCAAGTTAGAGGTAATAATAAGGGCTACAAAGGTGTAGCAGGTCAAGCTGAGGGGGCCACGTTAAAATCTCGCGAGGCTGATTTGTATTTTACCCCTAAGTTATTTGCAGAAGCTCGTTGGGGAGAAGACTATTCGATTCCTCAGTTCGAGGGTGCTTACAAAGGAATAGAGTCTCAGTATTACTCTTTGGGAATTCAACAGCAGTTTAGTTTTGGTCTAAGCGCAAAGGTTTATTATGATTTAAATTACACTGAGATGCGGGGAGTAAATGCTTCTAATCCTATCGCAGGAGCAATTAACACGAAGTATTGGGATGGAAAGCCTAAGTTGGAATTATCATTGCCTCTTTGGGGTAATGGTTTTGGTCGAACAGCAGAGGCGAATTCAGAAGCAGCAAGAGCTTCTAATTTAGCAGAGGCTTATGGTGCCGACGCCAATGCGACAACGATGTTGATTAACGCAGAGGCGGCTTATTGGAAATTGTCAGCATGGCAAGATGTTATTAAAGTTAACGAATACGCAAGAACAGCTGCAAAAAACATCTATGATTACGTTGCTCGTAAAAAGAGAATGAACTTAGGTGAAGATGCTGACGTTATGCAAGCAAGTGCCCTTGTTGAGGGACGCGAGTTAGAGCTTCAATCTGCAAAGTTTGAATATGCTCAAGCACTTAGAAGTTTTAATAAACTTCTAAATCGCGCTCCAGATACACCTGTAGATAATCTTCAAAAAATTGATTATACAGCTATCGAAGGTTTGTCTATTCCTAAGGAGCGCCCTGGAAGTCGTCCCGATGTAGCTGCGACAGATGCACAATTGGCTGCGGCTAAAGCATCAGCAACTATTGTTAAGGAAAGAAATCGTCCAACTCTAGATGTTTATGGAACATTTGGATTGATGGGTAAAGATGAAGATTTAGATAAAACTTATCACGATTCATGGACAGATAAATATGACTCTCGCTACGTAGGTGTGCGTTTCAATATGCCTTTAAATTTTATGGCAGCGAACGATGCAAAACGTGGTGCTGACTTGTCAGTGAAAGCTGCTGAGTTAAATAGAGAATATGCGTATTTTTCTCAAGAACAAGATTGGAATGATCTTGTAAATAAAATTGAAGAACAAAAATCTAACTTGAAGCTATTGGGCAGAATTGAAACGGCTCAAAAAACAAAGCTTGATTCTGAAAGATTGAGATTGAGACAAGGTCGTACGACAACATATCAAGTGTTGATGTTCGAACAAGACTACTCATCGGCTGCTGCGAACAAAGTAAAAGCAGCTGCGGGAATTTTAGCGATGAACGCTCAGTTACAACTATATAAATTAAATGATGAAACTTCTAAAGGTGGTAATTAGTAATGAGCTTACCTAAGTTATCCATTTCCCGTCCAATTTTTGCGACTTGTGTGATTTTGGCGATCCTAGTTATGGGTTGGGCTTCCTATAAGTCGATGCCAGTTGAGTATTTCCCTGACGTATCCGTTCCAGTTGTGACAGTGCAAACTATCTATGCTGGTGCAGGTCCTGCGGAGATTGAAACTCTAGTTTCTCGTCCGATCGAAGACGAGATCTCAACTATTTCTGGTATTAAACGTTTAACTTCAAAATCATACGAAGGTATCTCACTGGTTATCGTTGAGTTCGTCAGTGATGTGGATGTTAGACAAGCAGAACAAGAAGTGCGTGATAAAATCAATCAGGTAAAAGGTGAACTTCCTGATGAGTCAGAAGACTCTATTATTAAACGTTACGACCCGTCTGATACGCCTATCATGCTCGTAGGGGTTTCGAGTGAAAAACTTGGACCAGCTGCTCTTTATGATGCTGCCGATCAGTATGTGAAGCCGCGTTTAGAGCAAGTTCAGAGTGTGGGGCAAATCGACATTCTGGGTGGTCGTGAACGTGAAATTCATGTGATTTTAGATCGTGCTAAACTTAAACCCCGTGAAATCTCTGTGACTCAAGTTGCCGGTAAAGTGGGAGTTTCTGGGCAGAACATTCCTTCAGGTAAAGTAAATCAAGGTGACAAAGAGTTATCATTTAGAGGCCTTGGTGAGTTTAATTCTGTAGAAGAAATTAAAGATACTTTAGTTAATCTATATGGGAATGAAGTGCCAACAAGAGTTGGAGACGTGGGCACTGTTTTCGATACTATTCAAGATGAACAATCTCGTGCCTACCTTGAAGGTAAGAGTATGATTGCTCTTCAGATCTATCGTCAATCAGGAGCCAATGTAGTTAAGGTCGTTCAAGACGTAAAAAAAGCTCTTGATAAAATGGCACCAGATATTAAAAAGCTTGAAGGAAATGTCGAAGTAAAAGTTATTACAGATAATTCAGTAAAAATTATTCAGAACGTTAATGAGGTTATCGAAACAATTGTTATCGGTATTATCTTAACGGTTATTACAGTATTCTTTTTCCTAGCGAGTCCGCGTGCGACTTTGATCACGTCATTGTCACTGCCAGTTTCTTTGATCGGATCTTTTGCGATCATGAAAATTGCTGGCTTCTCGATTAATATCGTATCCCTTTTGGCTCTTACACTAGCGATTGGTCTTCTTATCGATGATGCGATCGTTGTCGTTGAAAATATTTATCGCCGTATGGAATTGGGTGAAGACTCACTCACTGCCGCTGAAAAAGGAACGATAGAGATTCAGCTTTCGGTTCTTGCTATCACGTTAGTTGTTATAGCGGTATTTATCCCCGTTGGTACAATGAAGGGTACTATCGGATCTTTCTTGAAGCAGTTCGGTTTGACGATTGTGTTCTCAATGGCCGTGTCTTGGTTTGTTGCGATGAGCGTTATTCCAATGTTAACTGCTTACTTTGGTGGTTCGGGTCATTCTAATAAAAACAAAGAGAAAAAAGGTATCTATGATAACACTCTTGGTGTTTTAGTAAGTTACTTTGATAAATTCCAATCTTGGCTTGAAAATGTTTACGAGAGACTTTTAAAGGTTTCTTTAGACTGGCCAAAAATGACTATCGTGT
>JBHIVS010000219.1:0-4599 GCA_041987885.1 Pseudobdellovibrionaceae bacterium
TGATTTGAGAATCGGGTCTGAAAAAGCTAGGTTTGGAGAAACGTTTGCCAAAGTGGGATTGATTCCGGGGGATGGTGGATCTTACTTTTTACAAAGAGTTGTTGGGTACTCCAAGGCTATGCAGATGACTTTATTGGCAGACTTTATGGAAGGCCAAGCAGCCTATGAGTTTGGTCTTTTAAACTTTTTTGCAGATTCTGAGGTGCTTCGAAATAGAACCCGAGAGATTGCTTTAAAAATTGCACAAAATGCACCTATTGCTGTGCAAATGTCTAAAAAGAATATGAAGATGGCGTACGAAAACTCTATGAATTCTGTCCTAGATTATGCGGCGGCTTTGCAGGGGATTGCACAAAGAACCCAAGATCACTTTAGAGCTTTGGAGTCTATTCAAACAAAAAAGCCGGCGGAATTTAAAGGGAACTAGATAAAGGTCGAGCATTGACGATTCACTGTGGCTAAGTGACAATTCAGAGTGTGACAATTGAAACATTTCTCTCCTTCTGGAGCCAGCATAATTCGACGATTATAGAGATCCTTTTGGCTCTCGTAATACTTACTACTCTGACGCTTGCTTTTCGCTCGTTTTTTTCATCGGGACGTAAAGGAGTTGATCATTCTTCGGAGGGTGGAGCTTTAGTAAGCCCTGAACTTGAAGGGAAATTAGAGAAAATTTTAGAGGGGCAAAAGCAGCAGGCTGACTTAGTTGCAAAGGTGGCTGAATCTGTATCGAATAAACAGGCGCTTTTGGATGACTCTGAAGGTGATGTAGATGATTTTGAAATCAAAGAGGGTGCGGGGAAAAAAACTGCGGTCGAAGCCTCTGAGCAATCTCAAAAAGTTTCTGAAGTTCGAATTAAAGAGTCAGAGAATAAAGTAAAAGAATCTGAAGCTGAGATTGCTCAATTAAGAATTACCTTGGCGGAAACCCAACAAAAAATGTTGGAAATGAGAAAAGATCTTGAGCAGGCCAAAGCCAGCGGAAATTCAGGTCCTGCTGCAGATGTGGGTGAGGGCGATGCGTCTTTATTAGGTAAAATTGCAGATCTAGAGGCTCGCTTAGAAGAATACGATATTATTTCTCAAGATCTTGCCGATTTACCTGCTCTTCAAGCTGAAAATGCAAGTTTGAAAGAACAACTCGAACAGTTGTTAAAACAATCTATGCTCAGCGAAGGTGCTGGCGCGAATAATACTCCTGAGGTTGCGGCAGAGCCTGAAGAGCCCGTTGAAACCGAAGAAGAATATGCCGCGAAGGCGACCGAAGGTTTAGTTGATTCCAATGATTTACAAAATCTAAATGTGGAAGAGCATGCAAATGATTTAGAAAATCAAATTGATGCGGCTTTTGCGTTGGCGGAATTTGAGCAGGCTGCTGATGCTCTTGAGGGAGCTGAGACACCAGTAGAAGAAGCGATCACCGTGAGTGGTGGAGAAGCTGATTCTTCTGCGGGGGATTTTTTAATCACAGATGATATGATGGAAGAATTACAAAGTGCTGTGATGGAGAAAAAAGAGGAAGCTCAAGCCGCAAAAACTGCAAAAAATAGAACTCCAGCAGATGATTTCCCTGAAGACGTTTTATCAAAAGAGGACGCAGATCTTTTTGATAGTTTTAATAAAACGATTACTAAAAAAAGCTAAGGATTAGCGACGATGAAAAAAGGACTTTTATTTTTGATAGGTATGTCTTTAGTGAGCTCGTCGGCGATGGCTGCGAATCAAATTCCAAAAAAAGATTTTTTAAAAAGATCTGCATTGGAAGTTCTGAATTTACCTGCGGAAAATCGTCGTCAGCTTGCCGAAGTAAACTCTGAAAAATACCCTCAGTTTTTGGAATTAGCCTTTGATCAAAATCAACCGATGAGTTTACGTTGGAGAGCGCTCGTGGCGGCTAGTGATGCCAAGGGGCCCGCCGCATTGAAAGACATTTTAAAAGCAGCAGACTCCAAAGAATGGTTTATGCGAAATGCAGCTCTGGTTGCTGTGAATAATATCAGTGTTAATGAAGGTGAAAAGTTAGCTCAGAAATTAATTTCTGATAAAGCTTTAGTAGTTCGCTCGGCGGCTGTTGAAATTTTAAAGCATTCCAAAGATCAAGAAATTCGTAATACCTTGTGGGTAGAACTTAATAAGGACTACAACTTTAAGAGAAAACAAAGTCTGTGGATTCGTCCACAAATTGTGAAAATTTTAGCGAAAACGCCCAAAGATGCCGAGATGAGAGATTTCATGAAGTTGCTTGATGACAAAGATCTGCAAGTTCATCCGGCGGCAGTTGCTGGTTTAGAAAAACTCACAGGAGTTAAACTCGGTGAGGGAAAAGAAAGCTCTTCAAAATTAGTCGGAATGTGGAAAGATTATCTTAAAGAAACAAAAGTCGAACTCTAGAGTTCGACTTTTTAATTTGAGATTAATTTAGTAGCCGGCCTTTCTCATGGCCTCATTGATTTTTAATTCTTGTTCGATACGATAAAAAATAATTTTTTCTTCGAGCCCATCAGAAGGAACTGCTTCTGGCGGAGAAAAGAAGTCTCTTAGTATTTCTATTTTTTTATCAACCGTGACTCGTACAGATTCCTTGCCGCCATTTTTCCCTTGAGCAAACATCAAAGTTAATTTGTAACGAAGGCCACTTGAAGGTGATTTTTGAGTATCAGGTGGAACCCAACCATCAATAGCCTTAATGTATTCAGTCTCAATCACTCCAGTATCTTGGTTTTCTTGGGCTATGGGATACTTTAAAACTGAATGAGCGGCTCTCCAAACAGAGTCATAGCTTGCGTTATAGACTTTTTGTTTGTTGATCTGTTGCATACGTTGGTGAGCCGAAGGCTTTTTATCAAACAAGCTGCAACCCAATAGAGTGCTGCCAGTGAGTAGGCTCACCAAAATCAATTTTTTAGAATTAGAAAGAAACTGAACTGTGTGTAACATGTGTTGCTGACTCAATCATAGCAGGTCCAAAAGTAGTTTGTGAAGTAATTTGGCTGCCAATAAAGTTCACCTCCCAGCGTTTTTTCCCTGCTAAAGGCTGGGTTGTAGGAAATTCTGGTAAATTCAAGCTTTGTGGCCAACTTGAGGCATATATTTCCCATTGGGGATTTAGAATAGGAGTCTTGTTGCCACCTTGAAGAACTGTTTCTTCAGTTGAAAGTACAGAGTAAAGCCCTAATACATTAATATCTGTCACTTCACTGACAGAGGGTAGAGTGAGTATATTACCTTGAATAGAAGGTGAAGCAATCAAAGGTAACAGCTGAGGAGTTACCACAGTTGTCGAAACCGGTAAAAGAGCCGCCGACATTCTATCTACTCCATCTTTTAGGTCTTGGATTTTCATCACTGCGCCTAGCACATAAGGGGTAGATCCTGAAAGCATGTTCAGGATCTGAGTGCTGTTTGAAGTTTGTCGTTTTATATCTGTGGGAATCATATAGCCAGATTGTTGAGCGATCCCCATGGAAACGAATATCTCATCAGATCCAATCACGGGTGCTTTAATTTGAGCTTTGCCTGTAAAACTCAGTTCATTAACTGGTAAATCTAAAATATTTGAAGCTGCTTTTGTCTCTGTATCGCGAATGGCTCCACCCGTAATTGAAAAGCTATTAATTAATTCATAGAATTCTTTGCCATCGCGAATTTGATCAACGGTGGATTTAAAAGGAAATTTTCCTTTGGCTGCGTAAACTCTTTGAATACCTTGGTCACCAAAATAGATTCGATAGTTTGGTTTATCCATAGTGATCGTCAGCAGGCTATATTTTTCAGCTTGGCGAGGCAGAGAAATATTTGAAGGAAGTGGAACTTTAAAGCCCATAACTGAGATAGTATCTGTCTGAGGGCTAATCACTGCATTCATATTAAAAGCTAAAAGATCCGCTTTTGAAAAAGCCGGCATCACTAGGCCAAAATCAACAAAACCATCTTTGTCGATGATAGGTAAATTTTTGGCTTGGCCTTTGACTTCAAACTGATCTAAGAGAGATTTCTTTTTTAATTTAAAATTTAAAGGCCCAGGAAGCTGATTTATATAGGTAACGCGAATAAATCCAGGGGCATCAACGGTTACTGATGCACTTTCAACCCATGCTGTGGGAAAGGAGACCATACCTTGCGCATTTGTTTTTAAGACATTTCCTTGGAAAGGCTTGTTAACGGAGTTGCCAATGAGAATGGTTGCGTTGGCAATAGGTAGACCATCAACAGTAGTTACTGCGAATGAAGTTTGTCCTGTGGACCAAAGATGATTTAGAGAATCATGAAGTTCCTGTTCGTAGGAATTTTTTTCAGAACATCCTGCCAAAGAGATTGCACAAATTAGAGTTGTTAAAATTTTTTTCATTCGGACCTCTTTTGTTAATTCTCTAGGATCAATTTATGTTTTTGTGGAAATTCAGAATCATTTATATCTGTCATCCATTGATGGCGGTACTTGCCATTAATAAAGAGATCTATTTGATCATTGAAATAAGGGGATTTCATGTGCCCTGAATTTCCAATGGGATTAATGCCCCAACTTTTTCTAGGATTTGTAAAATCAATTAAGCGACGAGTGGAAGCCCCAGAATTTACTTGGAAATCATCAGCCATGGA
>JBHIVS010000220.1:0-4564 GCA_041987885.1 Pseudobdellovibrionaceae bacterium
ACGGTAAGGACATTGGAATTCCTGGGGATTTAGGAAAACCTATTAAGTTGAGTTACTAAATTGAAGTCTTTGTATAAAATTTGGTGGATAAGTTTATTTGTTAAATTATTGCTAGCAGCAATAATTCCTCTAAGCGCTGATGAAGCCTATTATTGGGTATGGGGTCAGCGCCTACAACTAAGTTATTTCGATCATCCTCCTCTTGTTTCTTGGCTGACCTATTTGGGAAACAATCTTTCATTCCTAGGTCATGCAGTTCGTTGGCCCGCAGTTCTACTGGGTCATTGCATGATTCTATTTTGGATAGACATTTTTAGAGATAAAATTTCTATCGAAAAAAACCAAACACTCATTTACTTAATTTTGTTTTCGCCACTATTAGGTTTTGGATCATTAATTGTAACACCCGATTTACCTGTGATCTTTTTTTGGAGCGCAGCAATCTGGTCATGTCTGCGAATTTTCGAAAATCAAAAACTTATAGATTACGCTCTATTTGGTGCATTCTTAGGCTTAGGATTTCTTTCAAAATATCATATCGTTTTGTTCATACCTTGTTTGCTGTTTTATCTGACATTTGAGAAAAGATGGTCTGAAGTAAAGCTTCTAGGTGTTGCTTTAACTGTTTTATTTGGTTTTATATTTTCTCTGCCTGTACTTATATGGAATTATCAAAATGATTTTCAATCATTCATGTTTCAAATTAACCATGGATTCACTCGACCGAACTATAAATTTAGCTGGACGTCGACATATCTGCTCGGTCAATTATTGATTATTTTTCCTCCCATATTATGGGCTGCCTTCAAAGTTCGCGTTCCTAAACAGTTTAAATTTTTGTCGTATTGCGCGTGGGTTCCTCTAGCCTTCTTTTTCATGACATCTTTCAAAGCTCTCGTTGAAGCGAATTGGCCTATTATTGCTTATCCAGCAGTCTTAGCTTTGGCAGCCATTTCAGATCTATCGAAAAAAACATTAAAAATATATATGGCTTTTTGGGGTACTATTGTTGCCCTAGTATTGGCGACTCTTTTCATTCCGCAGCTACGTTCATTAAATAAAAAAATATCTGAGCCTTATGTTTTTCAAGAAATCGCCCATGAAGTCTTAGGTTATAATCCGCTTTATGGAAATAGCTATCAAATGAGTTCTTCACTCTGGTATTTTAGAAAAGATCCTGTCTTTAAACTGTCAGGAATCAGTCGATATGACTATTTTGACACTTTCCCTGAAGCCAAACCCCAAGGAAGTGAATTTTATCTAGTACGCAAACAAGGCCAACAAATTCCAGAATGGCTTTCAACCGAAGGGTGGCAGGCAGAGAAAATAAAAGATTTAAAAGAAAGTTTTGAACTGATACACTTAAAACGATGACTCGTTTTTTTATTGGCCTAACTTTTATATGTATAACTTTTTGCTTTTACGGAGTGTATCTTGCGCACTTTGAATTACAGGCAGTAAATCCATCTTTTAAATCCAATATTTCAGCTTTCAATGACTATAAAGGTGTAATGAATGTTCACACTGATCTTTCCAGCGGCTCTTCCTCCGCAGCCTTTGTTACTCATTCTGCAAAACTAGCTGAGTTAGATTTCATTTTCTTTACAGATTTAAATGTTTTTAATAATCCCACAACTGCCGAAGCCTACAGCTCAGACTTGTTATCCTTCAATGCTGGAAAATATTCGTATCTGGATTCGCGTCTAATCCACTATTCATTTTCCCAGAATTCACTAGGTTCCAATCTCGGCGAAGCACAGGTTAGATTGGCTGACATTCTTTCTCAAAAAGTTGGCTCGAACAAAGACGACCTTACAATTTTAGCACATCCCTACAAAGCAGGTTTTACGTGGAGAGGCGAATTACCAAATGGACTTGATGGAATTGAAATTTTAAACTTAAGGAGCTTAATCAATCGCTCTTGGGAGGAATCTAAATTATCTACTTTGTGGAGTTTTGTAATTTACCCATTTAATCCTAAGCTAGCCTTCATTAGATTATACAAAGAACCAAAAGAAGAGCTTCGCCTTTGGGATGAGTATACTCCCCACAGACCGCTAAATGGCTATGCTGGGACCGAAGCCTCCGCTCGTGCGATTCCAATCACTAATGTATTTTTAAAATTTCCAAGCTATAAAAGATCCTTCGAATTTATGAGCAATCACGTCGTTTCAAGATCCGAACTGACTGGCAGTTACCAAAGCGACAAAGCAAAGATTTATAGCGCACTTAAAACTGGACAGTTTTACGTTGCTTTAGATACTCTCGGCGATCCTCAGGGATTCGAGGCTGTTCTTCAGGAAAAAGAAAATGAATATTTAATGGGCTCAAGCGTCCATCTAGATAAGGATCTTATTTTAAGAGTGAAAATGCCGGAGGGAATGAATTACGACTTCGAAGTAATTCTTTATAGAAATGGCAATAGCATTGCAAAGTCTTCAGAGAAAATTTCTTTTTTTAAAATTAATGATACTGGAGCCTATCGCATTCAAGTAAAAGTCGCTGCCGAACTTCCAATACCTGATGCTAAAAAGTGGATTTCTTGGATCTATACAAATCCATTTTATATCACAGATTCGAAATAGGTATTTTAACTACTAACTTGTGATCAATAACTTCTTGAGCAATCACCTGACAAGCAAGCCTTTCCGTTTCAATAAAGCCCCTGTCCTGAGCCATTTCCTGTTCAATCTCATTTCTAGGACTTAGAAGATGGACCTGCTCAACCATCACCCTGCACGTGCCACAAGTCCCATACCCTCCACATGTGTGCTGAATGGGAGCTTTTCCTCTGATAAGCAGGTCTAAAAGACTCGCTTCTTGACTCGCCTTGGCGACCTTTTCATTTGCTGTCCACCTTATAAATTTTTCGTTATCAGAGCTCATTTATTTAATCCTTCATTACGCTGCACTCTTTTGTTGAAACCCCTAAGTCCTTTTTGTATCAATAGTTTCATGAGATTCATAGCTTTTGACTTAGAAACTACTGGTACTGTTCCTGGCGTCGACCAAATCGTGGAAATTGGTGCAGTTCGATTTATTAATGGCCAACCAGAAGCAATTTTTGCCACTTTGATTGATCCACTTAGAATGATTCCTCCAGGGGCTTCGGCCGTAAATGGAATCTATGATGATATGGTCAAAGGCAAACCCACCATAGAAACAATTCTGCCTTCTTTTGCTGAATTTTGCGGTGATGATATCCTTGTTGCCCACAACGCTCCTTTTGACTCCCAGTTTTTAATTGCAGACATCAAAAAGCATGAAACAGTAGCTGCCAGAGGAGTTATTTTAGATAGCTTGCCTATCGCAAGAAAAGTATTCCCAGGACTTCCTAATTATAAACTAGGAACTTTGGTGCAGCATTTGAAAATTCCTACTTCTAATTTTCACCGCGCCGAAGAAGATGCTACTTATCTTGGACACATGTTTCATCAAATGGTTCAAAGAATTTCTATTGGCGGTCAACCACCAAAAATTGAAAACCTGATCGCGTTAACAGGAAAACCTGAATTACGTTTTCCCCAAATTGTGCGTCAACCAAAACAAATGGATTTCTTTGGTGGTCTCTAAAAGACCACCCGTCTCATTTATCCTAAACCTCTATGAGCTATAGGATATCTTCTCCCTCTTCCAAATGCGTGCTCGGATACTTTTAAAACAGGTGCAGCTTGCCAGCGTTTAAACTCAGTTCGCATCAACATAGGAAGTAACCATTTTTCAGTAGATGTTCTTGCGACTTTTGAATCCGCGACTAAATTCACTACAGCTTGATCTAAAACATCATATTCAGGCAAAGAATCTTGATCTTTTTGATTTGGACGTAATTCCGCAGACGGTGGTCGAGTGATTATTTTTTCTGGAATTACTTCCATCTTCTTATTATACCAACGAGCCAAATCATAAACCTGACCCTTTGTTAAATCTCCGATCGGCGCCAACCCACCGCACATGTCTCCATACATTGTCGAATACCCACAAGCCATTTCAGTCTTATTACTTGTTGTTAACAACATACTTCCATAGCGATTAGAATAGGCCATTAATGTCATACCACGAAGACGTGCTTGTAAATTTTCATGAACGACAGAGAATTCATTCATAGCAAATGGTTTTGCCAAGGCCTTCGAAACACTTTCATACATTGATTGTATTTCCACTGTATGAAATTGAATTTCTAAATTTTCTGCTAATGTTTTTGCTAAATCTAAACTCTCGCTGGCATTAAATTTTGTTGGCAATGCAATACCCACAACATTTTCTGCACCCAAAGCATCTACAGCCAAAGCTGCAACAACAGCTGAATCAATTCCACCACTCAAACCTAAATGAACTTTTTGTATACCTGTTTTTTCAAAGAAATCTTTCATTCCTAAAACAAGAGCTTGATGAATTTCTTCTATGACGGAATATTTTGGTGCCTTAGGATATGACTTCAAATTATCCAATTATACGGAAACAGCAGTATTGAGAACGAATTTCTTTTGCCATATTTGATTCCAAGGCTCGATTTTTATTGGCATTAAAAATTGGCAACGTCATTTTGATTATCCTAAAGATTGAC
>JBHIVS010000221.1:0-4540 GCA_041987885.1 Pseudobdellovibrionaceae bacterium
GTCGCAGCGCCGTCACCAACGATATACTCGTTTCTGGACAATACGGAGGATACCCTCTTGAGCCGCTCCGTGACGCACTTAAAACTATTGCTAACAAAACCCACCTAACTCGTATACGAAGAGACCTTGCAAAAGTGATGAAACACTTAAAACTCAACGACGAATAAAGGAGTCCCCATGTCTTATCAGTTCTACAAGATTCTTCACCTATTCGGCCTTATGGCTTTATTTTTCGGGATCGGTGGTCTTTTAGTAGCTCACTTCGCAAAAATTCAACTGACAAAATCTGCAAGAATTATGGCTTTTGCAACCCATGGTATCGGTCTACTTGCTTTGTTAGTAGGTGGTTTCGGACTTCTAGCACGCCTAGGTATCGTCCACAACGGTCTACCAGGGTGGATTCACGCTAAACTTTTGATCTGGGTAATTATGGGAGCTGCTGTAGCAGTTATCAAAAGAAAAGGCTACATCGGATGGCCTTTGGCTGTTCTAGTTTTAGGACTTGGAACGACGGCTGCGTACATCGCAATCATGAAGCCTTTCTAAGATATTTTTAAAAAATTAAAAATAAAAAAGCGGAAGACCAAAATCTTCCGCTTTTTTTTTATTTTCAAAAAATCTCTTTAAAACTAAAAACACACCAACCAACCAACCAACCGCCTGTGCAAATGAAAAAGACTCTACTTCACCTGACTAAACCTCTGTCTCTTTCACACTGTTTCATTTTGAGAAATATTGAGCTTTTCTACAGTCTTCGAAATACCTGTTTAAAATATCTACGCTTTTATCTCGCTAGATTGAATTAACTAATATTTCCCATGGTATGCCTCTTGCCTTACATAAGTAAAAGACACTTCCGTCTTATTTAGTAAAGGGAGACCTAGTATGAATAAAATAGCTTCAATCTATAAAATGCTTATTTTAATCACTATTACGACACTACTTCCTTCACTATCATTTGCTGGAAAAAATCTCACAAAATTTTTCTCTCAAATTTATAATGAAAAACAAACTCTCACTTCCGAAGAACTAGAAGTTCTGAAAAGAAATGAAGTTGTCTTTATCCCAGGAATTTTAGCAGAGAGCCTAAACTCAAACGACGAAAGAGCTCGTCTAAAGTTTACTCTTTTATTAAGTGGCTATTATGAAACGCAATTGAATTTATTAAATAACAAATACAACATCACAGCAAAAAAACTAAAAACATCATCTAAAGATATCAATGAAACAAAACGGAATATTCAACAGGCAGCCCAAGATGCCCAAGCAAATGGGAAAAAAGTAATTTTTATCTCGCACTCTTTAGGGGGCCTAGTACTTCTTGATGAGTTAACTCGTTCTACAGATCTACAAAACAAAGTGAGTGGAGTGATTTTCTTACAATCCCCGTTTCAAGGAACTGAACTTGCAAGTCTCGTTCAAAATCCACCCTACTATTTAGAAAAAATCCTTCATCCTCTTTTACCTTGGGTCAATGTCAGCCAAGAAACGCTGACTTATATAACTCCAGCCTCTAGAAAAGAGTTCATGACCACTTATGAAGCTGACATTCAAAAACTAGTAGAAACCATTCCTTTATTCACGTTTTCAAGCATCTCAAATTCTTCACGAAGTATTTTATTACCATTGATTGATTTAAATAAATTTGGCTGTATCAAAAGTCCTGCGAATCTTCTATGCATTACACCAACAATCTTCAAAGGACCCTACGACGAAAGCGATGGACTTATTCCTCGCCGAAGTTCATTTATAAAGGCAGCTGACTATATTTATGTCGACAACGTAGACCACGTTGAACTAGTCATGCCCACTTATTTTGAAAAATATGAAAAAGAACAATTCACAACGACGATTTTAAAAATGCTTGTAAAGAAAATTAATCACTTAAAACATTAATTTTCTCAAAATACCCTTAATAAACAGAGATCTCTCCCCCAAATTGCTCTTTAACCATAAGTCTCTTCACAAGTTCACTGATATCATTCTAACAATCTTTCAAAAAAAAAAGCGGAGCTAAGGCTCCGCTTTTTAATATCATTAATATTTAGATAAGAATCTAGAACATTGAATACTTTAAGAATCTACACTCAATATTTCCATTGAATACAAAATGCTTACGTGTCGATTTAAGCTTCAAGTCTGCAATAAGCTCTTTATTACCAGATAAAATCCAAGCATCCCAACCTTTAAATCTATGCTTTAACGTAAACCCAAGATCACGATAGACGTCGCGAAGATTATCTTCATCCCCGATACGAGCACCATATGGAGGATTTACAACTATCAAACCTTTTTCTACAGGAGGCTCTACTGTTGCGACAGACTCACGCTTAAATTCGATAACGTCATCAACTCCGGCCGCCTTAGCATTTTCTTTAGCACTTTTTAAAACTTTGCTATCAATATCGAAACCATAAAGCTTGAAATCTAAAGTTTCTTTTTCATTATCCAAAGCTTCTTGAACTACTTTTTCCCAAGCAGCTTCGTCATACGTCAGCCAGTTTTGAAAACCAAAACCTTTGCGATTAATCCCTGGAGCAATATTTAATGCCTTCATAGCAGCTTCAATAAGAAATGTTCCAGATCCACACATAAAGTCCACGATTGGAGTTTGTGCATCCCATTCTGCCAACTGTAACAAACCAGCCGCTAAATTTTCTTTCAAAGGAGCTTCGCCAACATCTTTTCTGTAGCCACGCTTAAATAAACTGTCTCCAGATGTATCAATAGCTACGTTGAATTGATTTTTAATAGCTCTTACATGGATACGCAAAGCTGGGTTGTTATTATCAACGTCAGGACGTACTCCGAATTTCTCACGGAATTGATCAACAACTGCGTCTTTAACTTTCATCGCAACAAAACGTTGATCGCGCATTTTCGAATCACTGATACTGGCATCAATAGAAATTGTTTGATTCGGCTTGATATACTTTGTGAAGTCATGACGAAGAATTTGAGAATATAATTCTTCAGGTTGATAAGCTGTAAAGTCTAGTACAGGCTTTAAAATACGGCTTGCTAAACGAGAATGAAGATTCGCTTTATAGCAACCTTCCCAGTTACTCTCGAAAAATACGCCACCGATATACTTACCAGTAACATTTAATCCAAGATCTTTAAGTTCTGTTTCTAGAGGTTCAACAAGTCCACGAGCTGTGGAAGCAAAAAATTCAGGCATGGGTAAGTCCTTTCTTTTGGTTCAAGAGCTCTAGTCCCAATTGCGCTAGAGCTCCTAATACCGTCCGAGCTAGAACTTCCCTTTTATTGAAAGCCCTAAACTTCGCGGTATTGAGGTCCGCCGCCACCTTCTGGCGTCGTCCACTCGATATTTTCGGCAGGGCACTTGATATCACAAGTTTTGCAATGAATACAGTTCGTATAATTAATTTGTAAGTCCTTCTTACCTGACTCTTTTGTAGACGGCACCATTTCATAAACGGCAGCCGGGCAGAAGTGAGTACATGGCGATTTGTACTTAGGCTCACATACAGTACGGCAAATATCCCCGTCTTTTAGCAATAAGTGATTCGGAGAGTCCTCATCATGCATAGTCCCCGTCAAATAAACGCTTGAAAGCTTATCAAAGAATAGCTCACCATCCGGCTTAGGCAGTGTATTTTCTTCACGCTCTAGCGCCTCTGGGCCCCAAACTTCAACTGTTGAATGTGTCGCTTCAGCATCACTATGCTTAATCGGCATTGGATCAATAAGACCGCGGCCACCGGTAATTTGTTGAGCAGCAATAAACGGCAAACCAGCGATCATACCCTTGCTCAAGGCTTGATGGAAATTTCTAACTTTATAAAGCTCATCCTTAACAAAAGAACCTTCAACCTTATCAGAATAAACTTTAGTAGCCGCTTCATTAAACTCAGAACCAGATGCCAAGGCCATAACCGCAGCGTCAGCCGCCAACATTCCCGACTTCATCGCCAAGTGAATACCTTTAAGCTTCGCAACATCCACCATGCTTGCAGAATCACCTACAACCATGAATCCATTTCCGTAAAGCTTTGGCATTGAATACCAACCACCCGCAGGCAAAGTCTTACCACCGTAAGCAACAACCTTACCGCCTTTAAGCATAGATTTTAAGAATGGATGAGTTTTCAGTTTTTGAAGTTCTCTATGTGGATCTAAAAGAGGATCCTCAGAATCAAGATACGCAACAAGCCCTACCAAGATTTTATCTTCCGGTAGAGTATAAATAAAAGTACCACCAATAGATTTAGACAAAGGGAAACCCATTGTATGAATCACTTGGCCCGCCTCTACAGTTCCCGCTGGCATTTGAATAACTTCTTTAACGCCTTCTTCGAAAACCTCTTTATTTTTACCTTCACGAAGATTTAATTTCTTTTCAACCTTCTGGAAAAGTGACCCACGAGTCCCTTCCGCAAAAATAGTCAACTTCGATTTCAAAATCAAACCTGGTTCAAAATTCGCCTTTGGATTTCCGTTTTTATCTCTCCCCTTGTCACCAGTTCTAACGCCGATAATTTTATCGCCATCATACAAAGCTTCAACAGCAGCAAAT
>JBHIVS010000222.1:0-4521 GCA_041987885.1 Pseudobdellovibrionaceae bacterium
ATGCGACCTGTGAGTGGTTTTGCCTCGATCAAAAGTGCTTCTTTAAAGGTGTCTAACTTTTTAAAAAGTGTGTGTGCCTTATTGCCGCCGGATTGGGTGCGCACCATTTTACTTCGTTTTGTTTTTTTGTCTTTCATTTCCACAAGATGATTAGAAACCTCCCATGAGTCTTTGCACTTTAAGGTGCGAGCAGTCACGCAATGGTAGGTCTTTTGGATATGATGAAGTTTAAAGAGGTCGGCAAGTGCTGGGTTTGCTTCTTTGCTCTTCGCAAAGATCATAAGGCCCGAAGTGTCTCTGTCGAGACGGTGGTGAAGGGCCAAATAATATTCTTGGCCTCGTTCTTCTTGGAGCTGTTTTTTTAAAAGAGAGTAAAAATCAGGTCGAGACTTATCAACAGTCGATTGCGATGGTAATCCCGCAGGTTTTTCCGCGATCAAAAAGTAATCATCTTCGAAGAGTATCCGAAAAATCATCTCTTGTTGATCATGCAGAATTCTAAATTGCCGTTGATTTCTTGTCTTTGTTTTTCAAGTTCAGCTTGAGTGAACTTGAAAGTAGAGGCGTCGCAATTGTAGTGTTCTACAACGTCAGCAATGCCTTGAACCTCTTCGGCTGTCATATTCAACTTCCAAATCAGCTTTACAGCTAACCAATCACGAACGTACTGGCAGCGGTAGCTTTCATTAATGGGAAGATATTTATCAGGAGAGCGATCACTTTTTGACATATTCTGACCAGCATCAGAAGGAATCAAGTGATTGCGATATCCTGTGTAGTTGGCAAATAAACAACGTGTTTTATAGTCCCACTGCCAAGCGCCAGAAACGTAAGCATTTTTTAAGGGAACCATATGGTCAATTTGAATCTCCGTGGCGTTTCTTACAGTTTTTCCAGCATAGGGCTCATGCCATAATCCCGTAGCGACAACGCATCTTTTGTTGCCACGGTAGGTGACTTCTTCTTGAGAGGAGTCAACCAGTACACGTGCGCGTGTGTTCATGCAGGTTTCGTCGTAGGGATCATTGATCCATCTTCCGAAGTGCAATTTACGCATATACTTTTCTTCGGGCTGAGGTAGAGATTGATCATGCTCAGTCCACTTTAAAAGATTTACGACGATTTGTTTTAAGGCAGAGACAATTTCTTGAGTAATAAACGGTGCGGACAAGCTTTGACTCGACCAAGTTGCGTGTGCTTGGTCGTTTTGTAGATCCGACATTTCAACTTGGTCTTCATTGACCGTGTAGTAAAGCGAACCGACACTAGCATCAGAACCCAGCGCAGAGCCTGCACTAGATAGAGCTGTATTTGGATTCAACATAACTACAGATAGTGCACATGCGAGTATGCTTAACTGTAGATGTCTTTTATTGAACACACCCATCATGGGTCCCCCTCGACTAACGTCTACAATTAAGCCTCAGAATATTTCGAGTTTCAAGGGGAGAGTTTGTTAGTTCTCAGTTAAGAAAAGTGCTGCGCATTAAGTAGGCTGAAAAATAGAAAATTGCTGAAAATATAATCAATAAACGCAGTGTGCTTATCTCGCCGCGAAAAAGACATGCTGAGTTATTGAGCTGTTTTTAGTTCTTTCTAAAATAATGGGCTAGTTTTTAAAAGCTCGTCTTGCTTGGAAATTATCTTGTGAATTAGAGTTGTAAGAGTCCGAACTGTACTGAGCATCTCCTAGGAGAGCGAATGAAAATTCGACGTTAGTTTTAATCCCCCTGAATCTCGACAGGGGGATTTTTTTTTGTCTTTTAAGTCTTACTTTAAGATTGGCATCAAGCGTATACGATCTATTTTAGAATTGAAAACAGACCAATCATCTTTTTCAGCAATGGGCTTCCAGATAGCTTCAATTTCATCGATCAATAAAGATTCTGGAGAATTTTGTAGAAAGTATTTTTGTTCAATAACAGCTTCATCGTGAACTTCAAAATAATCGATGAGCTCCAAAAGCTTATCAAAGGTATCGCCTTTATAAAGTTCTGCTTGGGGAGATTTTTTTAATCTTTCATGGATAGCCCCCGAGTGAAGATCAAAAATAGCTTGTTCGTAATGAGCCTTGGATTCCAGTAGAAACTTATAAAGGGCGGAAATAAGTTTTGAGTTTAATAGAAAACTTTCTTCGGAGGGGTAGTAAGAACTTTTGAGATTTAAGCGAGTTAGGATTCTTGATTGAAGTTCTAAATTAAAAGAATCCGAAAAGTAATCCAGTCCCTCTTGAATATTTAGAGTCTCCGAAGCACTTTGTAGGGCGATTCCAAGTTGTTGTAAATTCCATGCAACAGCTTGCGGTTGTCGTCCAAATGCATACAGTCCGTCGTGGTCAAAATAAGCGGCTGTGAAATAAGGGTCATATTGAGGAATAAATCTATACGGACCGTAGTCAAAGCTTTCCCCCGTAATATTCATGTTGTCAGAGTTTAAAACTCCGTGAACAAAACCTGCGGTCATCCACTGGGCTGTGGTTTTTGCGAGCTCCTCACAAACTCTATTAAAGAAAAATTGAAAAGAATTTGTCAGAGAATCCTCTGTAGGACTTGGGGATGCATCGGGATAATAGTGGCGTAAACAATAATGAACGAGCTTTTCTATGTTTTCAGTTTGCTTAAAAAAATGAAGACGTTGAAAAGTTCCGATGCGGATATGACCGTGACTCATTCGAGTTAAAACCGCTGCTCTGGTCGGAGAAGGTTCATCGTGGCGCTCTAGGTTTTCATTTGTTTCGAAAAAACAAAAAGTTTGGCTAGTGTTCACTCCTAGCGAAGTGAGCATTTCCGTAGCGAGAGCTTCTCGAACAGCGCCTTTAAGAGTGAGGCGTCCATCGCCTTTTCGTGAATAGGGGGTTGTGCCTGAGCCTTTTGTTCCTAGGTCATAGAGTTTATCATTTTTGATTTGTGCATATAAAAAACCACGACCGTCCCCAAGATTGGGATTGTAATGTAGGAATTGATGGCCGTGATAACGAAGCGCTAAGGGTTCCGGTAGATTATGGGGAAGGTTCTGGAACTTTAAAAAGTGATCCTTTAACTCTTGATCAGAAAATGCAGACAGTCCTAGTTTTTGAAGGGCAGATATATTTTTGTAACGGAGTTTTCCCTCTTCAAAAGGAGCTGGTTTAACGGGGTCATAAAAATCAGAGCCAAGCTCAAGAATAGGGGGAGTCATGTTTTTCATATTTTCAATTATATGTCCTTAATCCAAAAACTTTGCAAGGGGATGTTGACAATGATTTGCATTTAGAGCATGAACTAGATCTAACGGAGAATAATCCATGAGTATCGATCAAGTGCAATCCCAGACTCAAGCCAGTCACTGTTGTGAGGTAAATCACAACGAACATGATGAATTTGCAGATAAAACTAAAAAATGGGACCGACTTGGAATGACCTTGTCGATGCTTTGTGCGATCCACTGTGTGGCAACTCCGTTCTTGTTATTGTCTTTGCCTTTTTTAGGTGAGTTTTTCGAAAATGAATGGATTCATATTGGGATGGCCTTGTTTGTTATTCCAGTGGGTCTTTATGCTTTCATTTCTGGATACAAACATCATCGTCAGCTTTCAGTGGTGGCGGCTGGACTCGTCGGGATGTCGCTGATTATTGCGGCCACATTTCAACACCATGATCATTCTGAAGTGGGTCACCTGGACCTAATGACTCTTTGCGGTGGTATTATTCTAGTGATCGCCCATGTCTTAAATCGCAGAGCTTGCCTATGTCACAAGCACTCCTAAAAGGGGTGCAACAATTTGTCTCATCACTCTTTTCAAAAACTAATTGAAAATGAATTGAAAAGGAGTATGGTTTTTAAATGAAAACCAATTGATGGAGGCATCATGAATCAATCTCAAAAAATGGATCGTCGTAGTTTTTTTGCTTCATTTGCTAAATTGGCAGGTGTTGCCGTTGTAGCTCCAACTGTTTTATCAGCAGTATTTTCTTCTGAGGCAAACGCTCAAAAGAAAAGAGGCGAAAAGCCAGCAGCTGGTGGTGGCTCTGAAATGCCATTGATCGACCCAAATGACTCTGTAGCAAAAGCTGTAAAGTATGTTGAAGATTACAAAAAAGCTCCTGAAGCTAAAGGTAATCACTGCGTAACTTGTGGTTTCTACGCTAAAAAAGGCACGCATAACGGTAAAGAAACTGGTACTTGCACTATCTTTGCAGGTAAACTTGTTTACGGTGATGCTTGGTGTGGATCTTGGAATAAAAAAGCTTAATCTAAGCTGCCAAGTTATAAATAAAAAACCCAACCAAGCGGTTGGGTTTTTTATTTTCTAAGACTTCATTACTGTTTTAAGAAGACAGTACTTTCAAAAGGCTGCGCAATTAGTTTTTAACTGCGCATTTTTCATAGGAGTCTCTATGAATCTCTTAGGGCTCTTCTTAGGATTTTTCCAACGGCCGTTTTTGGCAGTTCATCTCTGAATTCAACCACCTTAGGAACTTTGCCCTGGCCGTAGTTGCGCCACTGGTGCTGCACTTACCGGCTGCGGAGATTGAAGCCAAA
>JBHIVS010000223.1:0-4518 GCA_041987885.1 Pseudobdellovibrionaceae bacterium
TCAAATTCGTGATAAACAAAATTACGAAATACCGAGGGTTCGTTCTGATTTGAATAATCTACGTAGTCAGCAGGATCAAGCAGATCGCCAAGTGCGCCAATCTAGAGCTGAATTAGAGACTCAAAGATCCGCTTTTAGTCAGTATAAAAGTCGCGTGGGTTGGGATCAAAAGAAAGCGACATTGGATGCTAAGACGGCTGCGGTTGCAAAAATTCAAAAGCAGATTGACGCTTTGGAGGCAGAATTGGCTGTTTTTGAAAAAGGAAAAACTAAGGCAGTGAATGATTTAGCGACGACAGAAAAATCTATTGAGACATTGCTAGCGAAAATTCGTGCAGGACAGGATAGATCTTCTGAAATTAATAAAACTTTGGAACCTTATTTTGCAGATAAAAAGAGAATTGAAATGTCCATTCAAGCAGTGGAACAAAATTATCAGTTAAAGAAGCAAGAATTTGCGTCAGAACTTATTAGACAGTAAATTCGGTTATGTGCTAAATAAAAAAAAAGGGCAGTGTCTGTAGATGTAGACACTGCCCTTTGTTTTTTGAGAGAGATAAAAAATTACTTACATAGATCCGAGACACTCTTAATAGGGCATTTCCAGCTAATATAAGATGTATGCCCATTTTTTAGAATAATAATACCTTCATAGACGGAGTCTTTTTTCTGAGACTTCATTTGGAGGACAATATTATCACCGTTCTTAGAGCTGGAAAATATTTTTATATTTTTTGGATCTCGGCAATCAAGCTGATTGATATTATATTTAGAAGATCTAATTCCCCATGGCGTTGGAAGATCCATAGACAGTGCAGAGGCTTGGGCGTCGATGGAAAGGCTTAGTTTATAAATACTGTCATGGTCCTTCAGAATGGAATTACAAAGTTCAGACTCCGAGGAAAAACCTACAGAAGTAAATAGGGATATCGCAAGAAAGAGAAGAGCTGTTTTCATTTTAATCAACCGCCTGTTTTTAGCTATTTCCGCAGAGTACTTGAATACGGAGTTAGTGGGGCAAGAAAATTGATTTTTGTGTAATAAAGAAATATGTGTCTAAGCTTTAGTCATAGTTCCTTGTATAAGATCTAGTTTTAGCCCCCATCAGGCCGTGGCTCTAGTATAGTTTTGAGGTCCAGAGCCTGTGTCAGGGGACATTTCGATTTTGGCCCCATCCCTGATGAATTACAATTTTAGAGAGCTTTCTTGTAAGGTCTAGGAGGGGCAAAATGAGGAAAATCACTATGATTGCCGTTATGGCAGTCGCTATGTTGTCTTCGATAGGATATGCGGAAATAAACTATGGAGATAACCACAGTCGCTTCATTCCTGAAAATGATATGTATATTCCTGAAGATAATCGAGGAGTCGGGGGGATTTCTAAAACCGAATTTTCTACTATTTTAGATAAGGTTTATAAAATCTATGCTCCATTAGTAGCACCGATGGGTTTTAATTTAAGAGTAGTCAACTATTGGAGTGATGGACGTGTGAATGCATCATCTTCGCGCTCTGGAAGTACTCTGAATATATTTATGTTCGGAGGATTAGCTCGACATGATGCCATTAATTATGAAGCCATGGTGTTGGCGACTTGTCATGAATTAGGACATCATTTAGGTGGGTATCCTAAGAAGGCTTCTGCGGGGTTGACATGGTCGACAGCAGAAGGTGGTTCTGATTATTTCGCATCCCTTAAGTGTATGAGAAAATATTTTGCCACCGAAGATAACGCTGCCATCTTAAAGAAAAAAGCGGGGGAGTTAGATCCGTTTGCTGTCAGTCGTTGTCAGCAAGCTTTTGTGGGAACTAAAGATCGCTTGATCTGTATGAGAAGCTCTTTGGGGGCCCAATCTATGGCTAATTTCTTTGCTTCTACGGGGCCTGGGTTTCAATATAAGTTTAGTACTCCATCAACCTATGAACCCACCACAACTATTATGAGCTATCCGAATGATCAATGTCGTCTAGATACTTATTTTGCGGGAATGTTGTGTTCTGTAAGTGATACTGTGAATATGGGGAATACAGATCCAAAAACAGGTGCCTGCTATCGAGGAAAACATCAAGTGGGCTTTAGACCTCAATGTTGGTTTGCAAATTAGCACTTATCATTGGTAGGCTGATATAAAGTGAAGCTATAAAAATAAAAAACCGGAGTAGAAAAACTAGCTCCGGTTTTTTATTTTTTTCGATTACTAACTAATTATTTAGGCAGTTCGCAACCTTCTTTTGCAAGGTCAATTTCATTTGTGGTGGTCAAGCAAGTATAGACGTTGTAAGTTTGTTGGCCATAAGAAGCACCTTTAACAACCGTGATGTTGCCGTTGCTATCAACTTCACAAGGGTTGTTCATAGTGCATTTGCGACCACTTTCATTGCCCGTGTTATTGATTCCAATAACAGTCTTAGTGCCAGCACGAGTGATCGGAGAGCCCGATGTCCCACCGATGGTGTTACAGCCGTTTGCAGTGTATTTAATAGAGTCTCTGAAAGTCCATTTGTCTTCTCTTAGCTCTGGGATATAGCTGTCGATGCTGCAACTATAGCCTCTTTTCCAGTACCCAGAAATAACTTCGATATTTTCACCGATATGGGGTTTTTGTGAATCCATCATCAATGGTCTTGTGCGGTATTTTTCGAAAATTTGGTTATAGGTTTCAGAAACTTTATACAGAGCTAAATCTGTATTAGTCATTGTTCCATAAACTAATTCTGTTGCGTAGATAGTTCCTAATTTAGACGAATTCGCAGCAAGGACAGTGAAACCTCTGCGGCTTGATTTTTTGTAAACTATTTTCCCAGCTGGAACCATGCCAGTTTCTAAGCAGTGACCATTTGTCATGACATAAGCTTGATTATCGTCAGTCATGCCTTCAAACTTTACGATACTTCCAGAGCAATTCGATAAAGCAACGATACCTTCAAAGTCATAGTCGGCTGTGAAGTTTGCTGAAAGCTGAATGTTGGCGATGTTTTGCTGAGTTGGTAAAGCAACGGCAAAAGCTTGAAAGCTAAAAAGCATTGTAATTAAAAAAGACCATTTCATTTAGAATTCCCCCTCTAAAGTGGGGACATTAAATCATGGATATATTGCAGGTGTGAAATATTAATTAAGGTAAACTTTGGATAAAAGAGCATTTACCCCTCTTTTATCCATTTTTATATCATGAAGCATCAAACTTAAGTAGGCGGGACTGTCTTCAGTGGAGTTGCTGATGTTCTTTTATTGATTCTATTCATTAAACAAATACTGATCACACTGTATTATAAATTTTTAGAGGTTCTGTCCCAGCATGAAAATCTATCTAAGAATAAAATTCCTGAAGAAATATATGAAGTATCAATTTGTGACTCCATATGAATTTTTGAAAAGTTCTTATATTTTTGTAAAATCTTTTCCAAATCTTGGCAAAAAGCAGAGTGTTGCTCTGGGCTCAATGCAATTTCAAATTTTTTATTGATGCCATTAATTGCAGGGCTTTTGATGCGAGCTCCGATGGATTCTAAGATGAGCTTATCGTAGGTCTTTTCGAGAGGACCACCAGCAAGCCATGCGAAGGGAAAACTCACTTGAAGTAGCACTTTATCTTGGGGCATGAGTTTAATGAGTCCATGGTCTTCGAGATACCTTAAGATTTTTCGTAATGATCCCTCTGAGAGTTCCGTGGTTTTGAGAATTTGCGGTAATTTCTTTTTCATAAGCAGTTGGCGAAAAACCAACATGTGGGTTAAGTCTTTTGCTAAAAAGTTTTCTTGTTCCAGATTGAAAGTATACACTTGATTGTCTTGTTCTTTGCTAAGCTCTATGAGCTCGTAAAAGCCAATATCCATGACTGAGGCCATTTCTCGAAGTTGCTCTATAGAAATGTCTTCTCCATTGAGTCGGCGCTTTATCGTGGCTTCGGAGACTTCTAAAAGTTTTGAAAGATCCGCATAGGCGAAATGTTTTTTGCGCATTTGATCTTTAAGGGTTTTTTGGATTTTTCCCAATTCTCCGGCCATTTGCTCTCCAATAGGTCAAAATATGACCTTTTTTTAATATGGTATGGATTAAAAGGTCAATAGCAGATAGTTGTTTTTTTGAGATGTCCTACTAGTTTGCTGGCTTCTTTTTAACCTTAGGTGTTGGCTTTCTAGTCACGGAAGCATTTTTTTGAGCTCTCGGGTGGGAATTGTATTTGGTAGAATCAATTTTTGTAAGACTGCGGCCTTCTAGCTTAGCGATTAAAGGTTCGTCTCTTTCCGTAACTAAATTGATGACGGTTCCTTTGCGTCCCGCACGGGCAGTACGACCTGCGCGGTGCAAATAGTTATCCATTTGTTTCGGAAGATGGAAGTTAATCACGCGATCTACATTTGGTAAATCAAGTCCACGTCCTGCAAGATCCGTAGCGACTAAAAATTTTATTTTTCCACTTGAGAAGTTTTTTAGATTTTGGCGGCGTTCGTTTTTGTCCATTTCGCCTCTATAGACGGAAACGGGGAAACCTTTTTCTGTAAGCTCTTTGGCAAGTT
>JBHIVS010000224.1:0-4500 GCA_041987885.1 Pseudobdellovibrionaceae bacterium
AATAGAGTACTGTACGTAGGGCAATGGGTAGTGTTGTAAGAAAAAAATCTGTTGTTTAATAAGAGGCAGAATAGGAAAACTAAGAGTTTGTCAAGCGATAGAGCAGGGTTGTCAGATAATAAACAGCTTTTCTTAAAAAATAGGAATAGGAAAATAGAATCACAGAAAAAACTTTTTAGAGATTTTTTAAGAGGCTTCAATTTTTCCGTTACAACACAGGTTAGCAGATGCTCTCAAAAAAGACCCCATATGGTTAGAATATGGAAATTCAAACGGTGTACAGATGGACAACTTGGTGTGGCTTTATTTGGTGGCTAGTCTTCCTTATGCTCTTTTTCGCTTTTGCTTCTTGCTTATCCGACTCACGCGGAAAGAATCGAGGGCTTCCCCAAGTCTCCGTGCGCGATTGATAAATCAACTTGGCTTGAGCCCGCCATATCCAGGTTTGAATCTCATCGAGATTCATCGTCGCTGAGAGTGTGACCACAGCTGCTACTGAAATGGTGATGAGTTTACCTAAGTTCATATTTTCCCCCTTTTGATATAATCAAAATTTCTTTTTCAAAACGTTCCACGATATTTCGGATCGCGGCCCAGCTCCATTTTTTGCCTTCGCGCGATTTGATTTTATGTTTATCCAGTTCTTGATTGATTTGATGGATGGACCTGCCCTCGGCCCACAGCCGATGAATCTTGAGTAACACAGGAAATTCAGTTGGGTGTTTAGTCAAAGCGCCTTCGAAGTAACAGAATCCATAAAACGGCCTAGCGCCAGACTTCGCTTTCTGTTGCAAAACTGCTGCGCGCGTTGTCACACTTCGAGCTGGCCGCATGTTGATTTTGTTCTTTTTTAAAATCGAAAGAATCTTCTGTTTTGAACAGGAATAGAGCTTCGCAATATCCGACGCAGAACTGCCAGAAACGTACTTTTCGACTATTTCCTTGGAATAATCTGGTCTTTCTGAGATACAGATATGAGTGATTCCAAGGTGTTGCGCAGGTTTGGATATTTGTGCACTTGGGTCACCATTCTTCAATGCGAATTTTCATAGCTCGAATGCGATTGTCATCCATAGCACTACTTTTTTCCTAACAGCAAGGCTTCAACTATTTCAACACCCTTGGGAGAAATTTGTGCTGTTGCTTCACTTTGGTTATATTCGAGAAGTCTCTGCTTATGAAGTTTTTTTAAAACATCTCTTCTAAATATTGATTTATTTGAGTGCTCTACCCATTCACACAAGTCATCTTCCAGAACAGCCGCAGGTACAGAATGCAAAAGTAAGAGAACTTGGTTTGGTTTAGACATTTTTGCATCAAGTACTCTTCTTGTTTCATTTATTTTCCAGATTAACCGTGTATCTCTTTCCGTTATTGCTTCAATTGCACTCTCGGCTTTACCAATAGATGTTTTATGAAAAATTCGTACAAGTTCACCAAATATCCACTTCGTCATTGATAGAACAACTGATGCATCCATATGATTAGGATCCACGTCTCCGCCAGTATGACCAACACCTCTATTATTTCTTATTTCATATAGCGCCATTAAGACCCTTGGAATTTGAATACGGACTGACCTACAAAATTTAGAAGAGTCTGCCTGCTCCATTGCCTTACATGCATCAACCATGTTTTTAGGCTTTTGTGGCCTTGAAGGAAAGGCTCCTTGGACATGGCCATAAATAATTGAATATACAATTTCTGCGAATTTACCGCCGTTCAGCTCGGCAGGCTCCCATCGAAGTTCCCGAAAGTTTTTTTGAATCTTATTAAATTCTTCTAATAGCGGTACTCTCAAAGAGTCTGGTATACCTGCCAATATTGAGTCAGTGGAGTTCGGCATTTTTAGCCTTTAGCGGAATTTGTATTTTTTGTTTTTTTCTTTTTACTATTGGGTTTCTTGCCAGAAGGCTTCAACTTACCTGCTTTTTCTCGATCAGGTAATGCATCAACATACTCTTCCCCGTAAAAAGATAGTTTATAAGTTTTGCTTTTTCCACCTGAAATAAAAAACTTTGCATTATTTTTAGCATTTGAAATATCACGAGCAAAGTTCTTACCATCAAAATTTCTTTTGGCGTCTTTAAACGATTTTGCAAAATCTTCTTTTGTGAGATTCTCCTTTTCTTCATTTTGTTCCATATATCTGGCAGCAACAGCCAACTGTTCCCCTCTGTCTTCAGGTTTTTTTATTTTAAAAAAATCCTTGATGTCTTTACATCCACTGCCATTTGAAGAATCATTCGAACCATCCTCATCTTCAGGTTCTCCTAAGGAATCTTTTTTATTTTTAAGTTTTTCACCAAATAAAGCTAGCGCAGATTGAACCACTCTATGCCGATCGTCGGGGCTTAAGACTGAAAGTAAGTCATATAATTTTCCGGAAATGCTTCCAAGATTTTGATCTGCCATGTTTCTCCTCAAGTAAAGCTAAGCAACTTCGCTTTTACTTTTATGATTTTAAAGTAAACAAACTTATTTTACATACTAACGACTCATCGGAGTTTTACCAGTCCAGAACTAAAGCGACTTACTATATTTAAAATTTCAGCCCAACTCCACCTACGCCCAGTCCTCGATGTTAAAGATCTTCTATGAAGCTCCTTAACAATCCCGTAAATCGTCTTTCCTTCTTTGGATAGACACTAGCGAACGAGCCAATTAGATTTGTTCACCTTCGTTGCAATTTCAGAGAACGAAAGGCCTTTTTGATATTCGGCCACAATAATTTTGAAAAATCGACCCTTCTGATTGAAGACTATTACAATAAAATCAATAGCTTCCAAGAGTTCGGTTCTTGCAACGGATGGTTCACCATTTTAAGTATTCTGTGTCTGCGCATTTTATCCCTCGCTCAATTCATACAATTTTAGAACACCACCTGACATCATTATTCTTGCCGACATGGCCCTTCTCTTTTTAAAGAAACAAGTTGAATTAATTCACATACCAACTCCATTAGTTACCTAATGACCCTCTAGATTGTAACAATCCCAAGGACTGATTTGTTCGGTTTTATTCATTGTGATGAATTAGAGAAATTTATAAAAAGTGCCCATAGGAGAAACATATGAAAGCACTTTTGTTATTTTTATTCAGTTTCGTGGCACTAACAGCAAACGCAGACTCAGGCCCTCGTATTTCTAGCTGGGATGAACGAAACTCAAAAGAGGTTACCCTAAGCTTTGCCAACCGTGATATTCGATATATCGAAGAATCTCTTGTCGAGGCGGTAATAACGGAGGCGGAAACTCATCACGCTCTCGATGCCAAATCAATACAAAAGATAATGCTATAGAATCTATCTCCAACTCTAGAGGCGAAAGACGCTATAGAGAACTAAACGCAAATCCTCTCAACTTCGTCTTAGAAGCCGTTTCCTCGGGCTTTTGCAGCTTTGATCCAGATACATACTGTGTCGCCACTAGTGAACAGTCTGAATATTATAGTAAATGTACGCCTACTGTAGACACTGTTTTAAAACTAAAAATCGAGGGAGTCGTTGTATTTTCGGAAAGATCGCCCTCGATATGTCACTTTAACAATGAAAGACAGAACTACGGCCGTGCTGACTATGTAGATTATATGAAAAATGAGCGCAGAAAACTTGAAAAAATCTGCAGAGTTCGTAGCTTATAGCCCCCCCCAAAAAGGCCAAAGACAGTAGTCGTTACATGGTCATTCATAAATGTCGAATATCGCGGACTTATGTGGTATTAGTTCCCCACAACCAATACCTCGCTTAAATGCTTAAGGCAGACCTACTATGAATAACTTTGCAGACTTTGGCCTTTTGCCATCTTTGATTAAAACACTGACTGACAAACGCATTACAAAACCGACTGAAATTCAAAAAAACACGATCCCATTACTGATGGGTGGTGAAACTGTGGTCGGTGTTTCTGAAACTGGCAGTGGTAAAACACTGGCTTATGCTTTGCCATTGCTGCACATGCTGAAAACTTTAGAAGAAAATAACCAACCAATCACAGCAGAATCATCTCCTCGTGCGGTTATTATGGTACCAACTCGTGAACTTGGAGAACAGGTTTCAAAAGTTCTAAAAACTCTAACTCATGATACTCGTCTTCGAGTTCGCCCTGCCCTTGGCGGTATGGCGATGGAACAGGCTCGCAGAAACGTTTCTGGGATGTTTGAGGTTCTTTTAGCGACTCCAGGCCGAATTTCACAGCTAATGGATAATGACCAAATCAATCTGACAGATGTCCGCTTTTTAGTTTTCGATGAAGCAGATCAAATGATGGATCAAGGCTTTTTAGATGACTCTAATAAAGTCTATTATGCCTGCCCTAAAGACGTTCAGTTAGCTCTGTTTTCTGCAACTATTTCCGTGGATGTTCAAAAGCTTTTAAATGATCTTTTTGATAAAGCAGAAATTGTAAAAAGCTCTGGCAGTGGAAAAGTTGTAAAGACACTAGAAACTAAAAATCTAATCGTCAAAGACGGAGACCGCTGGGCTCACTTAGATAAATTACT
>JBHIVS010000225.1:0-4474 GCA_041987885.1 Pseudobdellovibrionaceae bacterium
TAATTTTTTGGAGCTGCAGGTCCTAATTCACTATTAATCTAAAATCGATGTTAAAATGCCTCTCCCAACTAACTGGATATATTTCCAAAAAAGTAAGAAAAATTAACAAAAATCTCTGCAAAAACTTTCCCATCTATTAAAAATCACCCCTTGCTATAGGTCTTATTTTCATAAGACCTTTGCTCTGGAAAATAAGAGGAAATTCCATTTTATCCTCGATTATTTGTGTATTACTTTGAAAGAGTCGGTTTTATTCTTCCGATTAGGGGCTCTTTCCTATAAAATAAGGACATGATTTTAAAAGGAATGAAAATCACTCAACTTACAGGATGTTTAATCGGTCTATTGTGTCTAGGTTCGTGCGCAACCTATCACACCCCTATGTCCCGCGACATCGTGGCTCAGGACTATCTGGGGCAGTCTATGGAGATTCAAGGCGATAGAACCGTCAGTTCAAGTTCTCCATTCACAACCCCAAGACATATACTTTTAGATTGGCCCGTCGATAAAGCCCGCATGACCCGTGGTTTTTTGCCAAAAAAACGCAGACCTCATTTAGGCTTAGACTTGGCTTCTGCCAAAGGGACTCCGGTTTTTGCGGCTCACTCGGGAACTGTTATTTATGCAGGTCGTGAGTTCCGTGGATACGGAAATATGGTTTTGATTGAAACAGGTGTTGGGGTCGCAACTCTTTATGCCCATTTTGATAAGATCTATGTTTCTGAAGGACAAAAAGTTCGCCAAGGAGAAGTTATTGGCGGAATGGGAATGACCGGAAGAGCAACCGGGGTGCATCTGCACTTTGAGGTTCGCAGAAATAAAACTCCTGTGGATCCTTTGCCATTGCTTCCAAAGTCATTAGCTCAACGCTAGTTAAGTAAAATAAAAGCCTTAAACAACTTAACAGCTAAGGTTCTAGTAAAATATCTGCGTTGGCACTTTAAAATCTGAACTAGTATTTTAAAAAGAATTCTTAACTTTTAAAAAAAAATCTTACATTTTAGACAAAAAAAGGGGCCATAAGCCCCTTTTTCAATTTTAAATTTATTCAGTTTAACAATTAGAACAAATTCAAATTCATTGAAAGACCAACATTCGTCAACTCAGAACGGATGTTCTGTGGATTGAACTGAATGTTTGGATAAAGATAGATGTCTCTTGTTACAGAGATACCAATACCCATTGATTGATATGGATCTGCTTGATCAAGTTCTTTGCTCGCGCCATCCATATTGTAGAATTGGAAGTAACCAAATACTGTTCTGAAAGAGAAAGTATCGTTGAATGCGTACTCAAGGAATGGATAGATCGCAACCATGTACTGATAACGTTCACCCGCAAGAGCTGGATTGTAGCCGCTGCCTTTAAAGATATTGTAATCAGCGTAGAAGCTAGCACCGATCTCAAGACCTTCTACCAATACTTGACCAAGAATTGTTTGGTCAACATTGATATTACCGAGCAAGTTTTGCCCAGAGTTTTCAGATGTAGCATCTTTAGTTGTGTAGTGAGTATAACCAACGCTAGAGATCATTTGAATCCCTTTGTAGTTATAAGCATTGCTGTAAGTAAGGTATGGGCTTGAAGCTTCGAAACGCTTCATTTTCCCACCATTAGAACTACGAGGATCATCAAAATCATCCCAGATGTCGCCTTCTAGAGGAGCATTAACCATAACGCCCGTACCAAAAGAAAGACTTTCTGCTTTAGAAAGACGGTAGTTAACACCAACGTTACCACCTAGGTAAGTCATTGATTTACCAAACTGAGCACCTTGAATGCTTAATTTAGTAGTGTCGAATGGTTTTTCAATAGAAGAACCTTGGTAAGACAATGAAGATTTGAAAGACCATTTAGATTTAGAACCTAAAGTACTTCTCATACGAGCATTTGTGATTTCGTCATCGATATCACCTTCTGCCGCAGGAGTTGCTTGAGTTGATTTTTCAGTTGCAGCCGGAGCTACTTCTGTTTTTGGAGCTACAACTTCAGCAGGTTTAACCTCTGTCGTTGTTGCTTTTATTTCAGCCTTTTTCGCAGCTTTTTTTGCAGCTGGCTTAGTTTCTGTTGTTGTAGTTTGCTGAGCTTGCGCAGTCAGCGTCGTTGTTGCAATAAGCAGTGAAATCAATAGTTGTTTTGTCACTGTCGTATTCCCTTTCATAATGATTATGGTTCTAGAGTGTTCATTATGAAGTCTCCCCCATCCCCCTGGATCTGACTTCTAATTACCGGCCCCAATATGGGACCAGAGATCTAGTAAGCAACAAAGGTGCCATGACAAAAGTCTAGCTGCAACGAAAAATGCGATCTCCAAACGAAAAAAGAGGGCCAGATTGACCCTCTTCATTAAGATCGCGAGTACTTTAGGCACCACAATCTTTTTAATTTACTCCATAGCATTCGCTATTTAAGATCTTAAATTACTTTTTAACTGGAGCTGCTGCCTTAGTAGCAACTAGATTCAAAGTAAGTTCGAACTCATCACTGATGATTTTATCAGCAGCAAGTTCTTTAAAGATATTTCCAGAACCATATTTCAAACCAAATTTAGTTCTGTCGATTTTTACAGTCGCAGTTCCAGTTACTTTTTCACCTGCAACAGTAATTTTAGCTGGGAATTCGATTGGATGAGTGTGTCCAATCATCGTGAAATCACCCTTCACTGTGAAAGTATCTTTTTCTTTTGCTTTAGTAACAGAGTTGATTTTAAAAGTAGATGTTGGATTTTTAGTCACGTTGAAGAAATCTTCACTAGATAAGTGACCAACAAGTTTTTTGTTATATTCAGCGTCTTTCAAATCTTCATTTGTGATCGTTGCCATATCGACAACAACAGTTCCAGCTGTAACAGCTCCTTTATCTACAGTTACTTGGCCTTCTTTCACAGAAATTGCACCATTATGTGCGCTTCCCATTTTTTTTGTACCTTTCCATGCAACTTTACTAGCTTTTGTATCTACAGTGTATTGATCAGCTGCATATGCATGAACCGACATTGAAAACACAACTGCTGTTAACACGGCCTTAAACATTTTAATTCTCCTTTGTAAATCCCTTACTTTTGATGATCTTTCTTAAACAAGAAAGATATAAATCAAAACAAAGCGTGCGCTGATTTATTTTCATTATCAAGTAAAGATTTTGTTCTAGCCTGAAGGATTAATTTCACTCTGTAGAAGATGAAATATTCTCTTTTTAAACATAAAAAAACCCATCCAAAGATGGGCTTTTTTAATTATTTTTTAAGGTTTTTAGATTTTATCCTAGACCATATTTTTAAATCTCTACCTGAATCCCCACTTCAATCACTTGATCCACTGGAATTTTAAAAAAGGCCGTCGGTCGTTGTGCGTTTTTGGTCATGACTGCAAAGATTTTTTCTCTCCAGTGCGCCATGCGAACGTCGTCATTCTTATCGGCTGCTTTACGTGGAATGATTGTTTCTCGTCCTAAGACAAACGTAGTTTCTTGAACATCAAAATGAATATCCATCTTACGACAAGCTTCCAAAATATGACTCATTTTTGGGGTTTCCATAAAACCGTACATGACGATAATTCTAAAAAAGTTCGGCATAATTTCTTGGATCGAAATTCTCTCATCCTGAGGAACTGACGGGATTTCTTTGGTTTGAATAGTTAGAATTCCAATTCTTTGATGTAAAACTTTATTGTGCTTTAAATTATGCAACAGCGGAGCTGGAACTCCCCAAGGGTCTCCTGATAAATACATGGCTGTTCCCGCAGCTCTGATCGGCGGATCTTTTAAAATTTGCAAACAGAACTCTTCAATAGGCATCGATCGTGCTTTGAGTCGGCGATATAAAATCTGACGGCCTTTTTGCCATGTTGTCATCATTAAGTAAACAACAGCTCCGACCACCAAAGGCACCCAGCCCCCATGTGGAATTTTATGGATATTTGATGCAAAGAAAATAATATCGATAACAATGAAAGTTCCAAAAATCATTGTCGATTTCAACAAACTCCAGCCCCATTTTACACGAGCCACTTCAAAGGCCAATAAGGTGGTCATTGTTGTTGCCGCAGTTACTGCAATACCATAGGCCGCCGCTAAATTACTTGAAGACTTAAACGTCACAATTAACCAAAGCACGCCAATAAAAAGTAACCAGTTCACAAAAGGAATATATATCTGCCCGATTTCTTTCTTAGAAGTATGGATAATATTAATACGTGGACAGAATCCTAATTGGATCGCCTGTCTGGTCAAAGAAAAAATACCCGTGATGAGAGCCTGAGAGGCAATCACCGTCGCAATCGTAGACAATCCTACCATCGGCAAAAGAGCCCATTCAGGAACTAACTCATAAAAGGGATTTTTCAAGGCAGCGGAGTTTTGTAGAATCAAAGCTCCTTGTCCAAAATAATTTAACACTAAGGCCGGAAAAGCGACAGAGAACCATGCGATGCGTATAGGTTGCTTTCCAAAATGCCCCATATCTGCATAAAGA
>JBHIVS010000226.1:0-4466 GCA_041987885.1 Pseudobdellovibrionaceae bacterium
GAAGAAAACACTTTTTGAAAAAGTAGGTATGGTCGGAAAGGAGGTGTCAATTCAGTCCAAATGAGATGAAGTTCAGATTTACAATTTCATATCGAGAGCTAAAAGCCCATGCTTCATTTGATCTTCTTTCAAGTAGTAGCCGTGGATACTTTGTGTCCAATGATTTGCGTCACGATAAATGCCCCCGGTCATTGCAAAAGACTCGTTATGCACAAGTTTTTCGATGGAAGGATATTTGCGAATGGACACTTCTTCAACTAGCTAGAGCCGGCGCGGGTATCGTGTGTTTGTCAGATTTTATGACTTATGGTGTGGATTGTCCTGAGGGGAGTTTTTCATAAATACAAATAAATATATCAATAGAGCCAAAGCACAGATCGCCTCAATCCAGATCAAAAGGTGAATGGTAAATGAGATGGGTACTTTGATTTCGCAAGCGTAATGAAGAAGAGTTAACATATTCATCAGGGCATACAGAGTAAGTACCATGACGGAGGCTTTGATTTTCTTCAGGTGCACAAGATACAAGCCAAGACCCGCAAATGGGGTCATAAAAAACCAAAAATAATCAATGAGGGTGGGGTTTAGCCAATCTGGTTCTGGATAGTGATCAAAATGAATAATGTTGTGGATGTAGTGCAAAATTGAAGAAATAAACGTAATAAAAACTAAAAAAATTAAAGTCTTATTTTTTATAAAAAATGTATTCATCCGGAAATTATAAACCTTGGAGCATACTCCAAGGTCAATCTAAAAAGTCCTTATACTCGCACAAGCCTTCCAGAGCCTGTTTGATTTCTTTCTTCATGCCGTTTAGAGACTGAATCTTAAGGTCGATATCGTCGAGTTTTAATTTCAATTTTTCGGCCATCTTTTTAGGAGTTAAGCCTTTGTTATTTAAAAGTTTTGAAAGATCTTTGATTTCAGCTAAAGAAAAGCCAAGCTCCTTTGCTCTAGAGACCATTTTTGTCTTAATAACCATGCTTTCATCGTATTCGCGATAGCCGCTTTTGTTCCTTTTTGGTTTAGGAATGAGACCCATTTTTTCATAGAACCGGATCGTATCTCGACTTAGACCAGTTCGGTCAGAGAACTCCTTGATTTTCATTGTTACCTCTTGATCTTAGAGTTTACTCCAAGGTGTATAATTTTTCAATGCAAACAAAGATTGTGACCACCGATAATGTGACTTTATATGGAGAGCTGTTCAGGTGCCAAGACGCGAAGGGCATCGTTCTTGTGAATCCAGGAACAGCTACTAAGACGAGTTTTTATAAACCATTTGTGGAGTTTTTGGTAAGTAATGGATTTCATGTTTTCCTATGGAATTATCGTGGCTTTGGAGAATCGAAAACAGAAACGCTGAAGGGCAGTTCTTATCGGTATTCCGACATAGGGTTTTATGACATTCCTGCGGCCATTGACTCTGTGAAGGCAATGTATCCTGATCTTCCACTTTACTGTATCGGACATAGTGCAGGAGGACAGCAGATAGGGCTTGCAAGTAATTTTGATAAAATTGATGGATTGATCGTCGTTGCGGCTTCTGCCGGTTATTTTTCTTATATGCCTTTAGGATATCGGATTAAAGCAAATTTCTTTTTTAGAATTTTTGTTCCCTTATTCAGCGCGATTTATGGGTATGTACCTGCAAGTAAATTTGACTTGATGGAAGATCTTTCAGCTCCGCTTGCGAAAGAATGGGGTGATTGGTGTAAAGAAAAGGAATTGTTTTTTTCTAAAAAGTTTTATGGGAAAACCATTCCTGAAGGCACCTGCAAGCATTTCAAAATGCCTATCCATGTCTTTGTCGCTGACGATGATGAAATTTGTACTAAAAGAAATATGAACAGCTTTTGGAAGAATGTCGTGTCTTCAAAAGGTATTCAATTCACTGAATATAGAGCTTTAGAGTTTCCATCAAAAGAGATTGGTCACTTTGGTTATTTTAAAAGAGCCAATCGCAAGATTTGGGATGATATTCTTTTGGCTCTAAACGGATTTGTGAATTAACTGAATCATTGGTCCACTCAAAAATAAAGCCCACAAGATTGTGGGCTTTATTTTGAAATAGGCATATAAAAATTTTGGATCTATTAAACCCAAGCCTTTGAAGCTTCACCAGTATCCTGATAAGCAGACTTAGTAACCGAAGCCGTCGCAACAACCTTCTGCAGTTTCGGATCCCAAAGCTGGTAATCAAAAGTGCTCAAGAAATCTTTGCAACCAAATCTTTTTACATCCGTGAACAAATGCTCAAGCTCTTTATGGCAGGCAGCCAATCTATAGTTCGGGATCGCAATCGAAAGATGGTGGATATGATGATAAGCAATATCCGCAGTAAACCAATTAAGGAACTTAGGAAGATCTAACATGCTTGTACCTTCAAGGGCCGCACGCGTAGGATCTAAGCGCTCTGTATCAGTCGCATAAGAATCTTCAAAGTTGTGTTGAATAGTGAATAGTAAAATTCCAATAGACCCTGCAAGCGAAGTAGAAATCACATACAGCCAAAAGAAATTACTCGCTCCAATAGCATAACTCATCAAAACCCAGATACTGATCAACGTAACATTATTATACGTCATGTGGCGGTAATCTTTTTTACCCTTCCAGTATTTAGTTTCCCATTTTTTTTGCGGTCTCAGCGGCCTCGGTAAAATTTAACTTTAAAGCAGGAATAGCGATTTTAACAAACATCATCACAGTTCCCAAAAGCCAGTTAAATCTAGGATTAAAAAGAATGTAAACGAACCCCGCAGGAATCAAAATTAATGGATGACGAATCATGCGATAGTTGCGTTGTTGTTTTTCAGTCAATTGAGCATACTGATCAGTGGTGATAATATTTAAAACACCGCCATATCTGACCCAGTCACCGTTCGTATTGTGATGATAGGTATGATTTTTTGACCAAACAAATTGAGGCATTCCGTTGATAACTCCGAAAAGGTATCCGAAAAACTGATTGGCTTGTTTTGATTTAAATAAAGAGCCGTGACCACAGTCATGCATCAATACGAAAAAGCGCAGGATAAAAAGACTCAAGACCATAGCAAAAGGAATCACTAACAGTCGCGAATGGTGACCGACATAGGCATACAAAGCCCAAATGGCCATGAATGGAATAAGTGTGTTTAATACCTGCCACGTTGCGATCCAGTTGGATTTAACAGTGTAGGGAGAAAATTTTTGGCGCCAAGATGTGTTTTCTAACATATTCCAAGATTATGCTGAAAGTATTTTGGGGTACAATGTAATCGGATCTTAATGCAGTAGTTCACAATTATTTTGGACGAAATTAAGTATCGAACAATTAATAGGCACTTACAGTGGTCCAAAAAAATGAAAGCAGAAATTTGAAGCAAGGTTTTCGCATAAAATTCAATTCTATGTTCTAATCCCGCTATGAAGACTAAATTATCCCTGCTAGAATTAGCGCGACTGACCGAAGGCTCCACGATTAAAGAAACTCTGGATAAGGCTCAAAAAACAGCACAACATGCTGAAGCCCTTGGCTTCTCGCGCATTTGGGTGGCCGAACATCACAATATGGGATCGATTTGTAGTGCGGCTACGTCCTTAGTTATTTCTCATCTAGCATCTGCAACGAAAACAATCAGAATCGGTGCCGGCGGAATTATGCTGCCGAATCATTCTCCGTATATTATTGCTGAACAGTTCGGAACTCTTGCACATCTATATCCAGACAGAATTGATTTGGGATTAGGCAGAGCCCCTGGAACAGATGGACTGGCGCTAAGAGCGATGAGAAAAAAACCAAATGCCTCTGATAATTTTCCAGAAGACATCGTTGAGTTGCATTCTTATCTTGAGCCGGTGACACCAAATCAAAAACTTGTCGCCTTCCCTGGGGAGGGAACTCGGGTTCCGCTTTATATTTTAGGTTCTAGTCTCTATGGCGCAAGCCTTGCGGCCCAGTTGGGATTGCCATTTGCCTTTGCATCCCATTTTGCCCCTGATCTTTTAGGAGAGGCACTTGCAATATATTATAAACAATTTAAACCTTCTGCGATTTTAGAAAAACCTTATACGATTGCAGGTTTAAATATTATAGCCGCAGAGACTAATGCGATGGCGACAAAGCTTGCGACTTCTCAACAAATGTCTTTCGCTAATATGGTCAGAGGCAGCAGATTGGCCTTACAACCCCCAATTGATGATATTGAAAAATATTGGACTCCACAGGAAAAAGAAGTGGCTGCAAGAATGCTTGCATGTTCAGTAGTAGGTGACAGAGAGTCCGTTCGACGTGGAGTTATCAAATTTATTGAAAGCACGGCCGTGAATGAAGTGATGGTGATAACAGATACCTATGAGTTGGCAGCAAGACATAACAGTCTTAGCATCACTGCGGAAGTATTTAAATCACTATAGAATTAACTTCTTTTTCTCTGACTATGATTTCTGGTGAAATATTAAGATAGTATTTGTGATGATAGAAG
>JBHIVS010000227.1:0-4442 GCA_041987885.1 Pseudobdellovibrionaceae bacterium
AATCTTGATACCGATTCTGATGGTTATCCAAATTCACTCGATGTAGATGCTGACGCTGATGGATGTTATGATGCAATCGAAGGAGGAGACAGTTTTATAACTGCTGATCTTGATACCAATCATATGCTCCTTGGAGGTGTTAATCTCTCGGGTGGTCAAAAGCAAAGAATCGGTCTTGCGCGTGTGCACTATTTAAATGCTCCTATCATGCTACTAGATGATTGCTTAAGCGCTGTCGATGTAGATACGGAACACAAGCTCTTTGAAAACCTCTTGGCGGGAGCTTGGCAACAAAGAACTCGCATTCTTGTAACTCACCGACTGAGTGTTTTACATCGAGTAGATCGTATTTTATTTATGGAAAATGGTGAAATTATTGATTCTGGAAATTTTGAAGAAATTTTCGGTCGTAATCAAAAGTTCCGCGAATACACGACCAGTGTTGCTAAAGAAGCTAGCGGAGCTCCAGAGGTGTCCCATGTCTAATCAAACAAACTCAACTGCTAATGAAAAAAAATATCTTTCAGATGGGGACTTTAAAAGAACTGGGTCCTTTGATAAAAGTATTTTTAAAACTTTGAATCTCATCTACTCGCCGTTTTTCAAACGTATTGTTTTTTGTTTAAGTTTAGGTTTTCTAGGACGTTTACTTTTGCTAGGAAACACCAATATCATTGGCCTATGGGTCGACAGCATTACGGGAAAACAAAATGTCGTCTCTGGTTACGAACCGCTCCAAATTGTTTCAGCAATGGGCATCATGGCTCTGATTGGTTTTTTCTTAACCGTGATTTTTAGAATTTCTTTTTCACGAATGTCCGCCCAAGCTGTATCGACTTTCTATGATGAAGTCACCTTACGCACGTCTCGGGCACCGATGAGTTTTTTCGACAACACTCCTGCTGGCAGAATCATGACTCGATTTTCAAGTGACTATGGAAATATATTTAGGCTTTTAGGAGGACCTGTCGCCGAGTTTATTTCTATCGTGTTTGAGCTAGTCATTATGGTCATTTTAATTACTGTAGCAAATCCTATTTATTTGATATTTGTAGGTATCATTGTTTTCTTAAACGCAGTTATTTACCAATTGAACAAAGAAAAATTAAGAACGGCTCGTCGTGAGCTTTCTGCGAGTCGATCTCCAAGTATTGCACACTTTGCGGAAACCACCCAAGGCGCCAGCACAATCAGAACTTTCCGTCGTCAAAAATCTTTTGCAGATCGTTTTGAAAAACTCGATCATTATTTTTTAGCGCAAAAAATGAAAACCGTAAAACAGCTGATCAGCTTTTCCTTCCAAATGAACAGTTTGACTGCTTTTTTATTACTATTCACGGGCGTCGCCGCTTACTTTTTAGTTGAAAAAGGCTGGGCCTCCATCGGATCTGTCGGAGTAGCTTTTGCCTTTATCACCTTATCTGGAAATACCGTTCAAATGTTTTTTGAATGGCTTACTCAATTCGAAGAGGCCATGATCGGCGTTGAAAGACTTGATAACTATATGCGTATGCCTATCGAGCCAGGCTCTCGCCTGCCATCTTACGCAAAACTTCCTACGGGACATCCCGTTTATAGCAAAAACGATGAACTCAATTTTTTAAAAGGCAAAAAAATCACTTCAGAAAAAAATGCCTCTGTCGAAGTCAAAGATCTCTGGTTCCGCTATAATGATCATTTGCCTTGGGTTTTAAAGGGTGTTTCTTTCAAAGTTAACGCTGGAGAAAGACTCGGTATCGTGGGCAGAACTGGCTCTGGAAAATCAAGTTTGATTCAAGCTCTATTTCAGCTTTACCCTATCGACAAAGGTGCTGTTTATCTTGCCGATCAAGCCCCAAGTGTCGATTATGAACACGGTATTGATTTAAATATCTATCGCAAATCGATGGCTTTCATTGCCCAAGAGCCCGTTTTATTTTTAGGCTCTTTGAGATTCAATCTTGATATTGAAAACAAATATTCGGATGACGACCTCTATAGAATTTTAAACCAAGTTGGTCTTAAAGAATGGGTTCAAATGCAACCAGGTCAACTCAATATGAAGGTCGAAGAACGCGGCAAGAACCTCTCTCTTGGCGAAAGACAATTGCTCTGCATGGCAAGATGTTTACTTCAGGAGGCGCCGATCGTCATTATGGATGAGGCAACAAGTTCCGTGGACCCTCAATCCGAAGAGATTCTAGTTCGAGCGACAGAAGAGTTTTTCTCGGAAAGAACTCAAATCATTATTGCGCACCGACTTTCAACTTTAGAAAAATGTGACCGTATTTTATGGCTACAAAATGGAGAGATTAAGGCCTTAGGTCCTACCGCAGAGATTTTACCTAAGTTCAAGTCGACAGAACTAGTCTAAAGAAAGTCATTGCATATACCGATTTTAGACTGTATCCGATTCTCCGAAACGCGGGAGCTCGGCAAGAGCAAAACTTCGTAACCACTGGGTGGCACCATGGAAAACAACAACAACTTTGATAACGAAGAAAATGTCCAAGAACAAGATCTGATAGCAAAACTGGCTTCTTCTTGGTCGGCCTTTTCAAAATCAGAACGCCGTGAAAAATTCGAAGAATTGCCTCGCACCGATGCCGAAGAACTTTTTCTAAGCCTGAGTACCCATGACCAAGCGGAGTTGATCGAAGAAGCCTCTCACCTTGAAAAGAGATCTTGGATTCGCTTACTTGCCCCCGATGACGTGGCCGATTTAATTCAAGCTATGGATGTCGACGACAAAGACGATATTTTGTCTTTGCTAGATCCTCAAACCAAACGCGAAGTTATTGCCCTATTGGCCTATGCCGAAGACGCCGCGGGTGGATTGATGAATTCTCGATTCATTCGACTGCGCCCCGAAATGAGTGTCGATCAGGCGATTTCTTATATTCGCATTCAAGCAAAAACTCAGGTTGAAACAATCTATTACGCCTACGTATTGGATTCTGAGCAAAAACTATTGGGCGTTGTTTCGTTCCGTGAACTTTTTCAATCTGCTCCCGAAAAAAAGATTGCAGATCTTATGCAAACCGATGTTGTACAAATTCCCGTAGATCTGGATCAGGAACAAATCGGTCGCATTTTTGCTCAACAAGATTTGCTGGCAATTCCCGTTGTCGATAGCGAAGGCCACATGAAAGGTATCGTTACCTTTGACGACGTGGCGACAGCCATCCAAGAAGAAGCCACAGAAGATATCCATAAATTAGGTGCCGTTGAAACTTTGGATGCCCCCTATTTACAAACATCTATTTTAGAGATGTTAAGAAAACGTGGCGGCTGGCTTTTAATTCTTTTTATTGGACAAATGTTTACTGCGACTGTGATGACCTTTTTTGAAGGAGAACTTTCAAAAGCATTCGTCCTGTCTATTTTCATTCCTTTAATTATTAGCTCTGGCGGCAACTCTGGATCTCAAGCTTCGACGATTATCACTCGTGCAATTGCGCTCCAAGAAGTACGCCTTCGCGACTGGTGGCGAGTTCTAACTAGAGAAATTATGACCGGAGCCTGTTTAGGACTTTTACTAGGTCTTATTGGTATGATTCGTATTTTAGTTTGGCCCAACAAAGAAGTTATCTATACTCAACACTATCTTCAAGTCAGCTTAACAGTGGCAGCTTCAGTAATTGGTGTCGTGATGTGGGGAACAATTTCTGGAGCCATGCTACCATTCATCTTGAAAAAAGTAGGCTTTGACCCCGCCTCAGCTTCAGCACCCGCCGTCGCAACTATCGTCGACGTAACAGGTTTGGTGATTTATTTTACAATGGCTTCCCTATTCTTAGCGGGCACTCTGCTTTAAAAGATCTACATAAAAGCACAAAAAATTATATAAGCCCTTCACAAAAACAAAACATCCTCTGCCAAACAATCTGTAAAAAAACAGATCAAAAGCAGAGGACTAAAAAACATTTAAAAATTAACTCTCAAAGTTCCCAACCCGCGAAGCAGGGTTTCCAGATTCGAAGAGGAAGGAAGAAATTCCCCTCCTCAATCAAGTTCCGCAGCCGCTCTTTGCCTTCGGCAAAGGCGCCGCGAGGACTGTCCGAAGATTGAGGAGGGGAATTTCTTCCTTCCGCCCCCGCAATCAAGATCAATCCCTACGAAGCTCCGCCTTTAAGACCGGCAGTCCAATCGCGGATCATTGCCAAAGCACCTTGTTTTGTGTTCTCAAACTGAACACCGTATGCTTTATTCGCTTCACTCCAAACAACCTGACCTTGAACCTCGATGACTTCTTTACCATCTGGACTTTGGACTCTCATTGTTACGATACCACCTTTTTCAAGAGCTGCTTCCGTACTGAATGATAGACCACCTTCAGAAATTGTTTTCATATTACCAACAAGTTCTCTGCCACCAACATTAAGTTTAATTTCAGAATTCATGTTGAAGCGTTCATAACGTCTGCGCGACTCAGGAGCACGACGACGAAGAACCTGCCATAC
>JBHIVS010000228.1:0-4441 GCA_041987885.1 Pseudobdellovibrionaceae bacterium
GCAAGGTTGGTAAGCGCCGCACTGAATGTCTGTGCTCCCTTTGGATTGCTGTCCACGATTCGCAGAGTGCGCGTCCAAGTTGTTCCTGAACCAGCCCAAGATCCCTGGAAAGTACCAGAAGAAGGAGTGATGTTTGGAGCAGCATTTAGGCGTTGGGACGCAGTAACAGTGATTGTGTAGTCCACACCTGTAGGCGATGATCTCAGTCGAGCAGGGTTTCCGGTGATTGTGATAGCACAAGTAGGAACTGCATCGGCGATAGTGATTGCTGCTTGGGCGGTGGTAACAGCGCCGTTAGAAGCCTTCGTAGCCGTGATAGTGTAGTTGTTTACACCATAAACATAAGTTCCACCAACTCGCGTCACCGTCTTAGAAGCGGCATACGTCGTTGGGTTGGCAACCGAAAGATCAGCGGAGGTGCTATAGACAACGGTGTCAGCATTTGTGACCGTCGCCGCGACCGAGGCGGTTTCAGAACCCTTAAGACCGGACTGGGTGGCTGGGTATGTGATGGTTCTAGCACCGATTGTGGGATATGTCTGGTTCAGTGTAACTGAGTTGGTAGACTGCAGTGAATTACCGTACGTGCCAAGCGAATTTCTAGCGCGGGCAGTAATAAATTGCGTTCCAGTAAGACCAGACACTGTGAACGTTCCGTTGAATTCACGATAACCAGTGCCAAACGAGTCTGCCGCCCCCACTGTAGCCACTGCGATGGAAGCTGAAGCGCCCCCAGCAATAACTTCTACGTAGCTTGCGCTGTTTGGAACACGACCTGTGAATGAAACGATGTCACCTGCCTTGACTTCCGTTTGGGTACCGGGAAGAGTGCCAATTTGCAGAACGTTAACATCTGGTCCAGCGACCGCGCGCTTGACAACCAACGTGGCCGTCGCATTTGCAGAAGATGTTGCAGTGATGACGGTATCAGCAGTGATTCCGGTCAGATTTGCTGTTGCAGTGAATGTTCTCTTATCTGCTGCGTTAGCAGTAATGGTAGCTTGAACAGCCCCACCAGCTTGAGCGGGAACAGTCGTAATTGTGACAGTTGGACTAAAGAAAGCTGAACCACCCTCAGCATACAACGTGACTGTCACGTTATTAGTGTCGGTGGTGGCTTCGGTGATGACAGCGTTTGCTGGAACAGTATTAGGCGCGTACTGCTTGCTTCCCACGATACCGGTACTTGTTGGAGTAACGTCCGTGAAGAAGAGACCGCCCTGAGCTGCTCCACCAACCCCAGATTGAACGGCTTGGTCAACATATTGTTTTGTGACCGCATCCATCGATTGGATTGGATCCGCCGTAAGTGTGGCGTGTTGGAAGATCTTCATGGTATGAGCTTTTGAAGTCTGAAGTTTGGGATAGGCTATTTAGCTCCTGTCAGCCCCAAACAACCCAATATGTAACGTTACAGATTAGATGTACACAAACACAAAGACTGACGTATAATGGCATCAACGCAACCCAAATTGAGAAACACCATGCTCTACGCACTGTTCAAGGGAAATGATTTCGTTGCATTTACCGAAGAAACTCCGTTCACCGGAACTCGTGCTCTCAAGGAAATCACCCATGACGGGAAGAAGGTTGATTACGACCGTGTCGAATCCCGGTGGGAATGGCACGACCAGCCCTTCGAGCAAATTGAAAAGCTCGCTGAACTGGCTACCAAGTTCTTTGGTACTCTTTACGTTGCGACTTTTGAACCGAACACCAGCCCTCGGCATGATCTGGTTCGCGTCCCGAAGGTTGGCGACGAAGTTTCGTATGGGTTCAATGGTGACTACTACCCCTGCGGCAAGATCATCAAAGTGACCGACAAGCTCACCGTCGTCACTGATTCGGGCAAACGTTTCCGTCGATTCAAGCAAACTGGTGGGTGGCGGATGGAAGGAGGCACTTGGAGTCTCGTCCAAGGCCACATCAACGAACGCAACCCCCACTTTTGATCCCGAAAAAACGTACCGCCCCGTTTTAAAGCCGGACTAAAATGAAAATTACTTCGGCTTTTTTGTCATCACACGATATGCAAGTACTAAAACAATTCGAGGAGTTTTTGCAGTTCTTCATGACCACTGAAATGTGGGCACAAATGGAGAAGACCGTCGAGAACTCTCCCTGGCACCGTGAGGCCAATGTGGCGACTCACACGTTGATGACCATGCAGAAGTTCCATGAGAGCTTCTCGTCCAAGTACTCTGACAAGGCACAGGTTGTTGGTCTGTTGGCTCTTCTGTTCCACGACACTGGCAAGCCGGCCGCCGAAGAGGTTCTTGAAAAGAAAGACGGGTCCGGTGAGAAGTATCGTCGGTACGCGGGTCATGAACAAGAATCTGCCGTGGTTTTTCAGCAAGCATGGCTGTCCATTCCACAGCTGCAAGCGCTTGTCAATGATGATGAGGCTCGTGCTATCCGGTGGATGATTGAACACCACCTTCCGTACGGCTACAAGGACAAGCAAAAACGTCAAGGTCTCGCCTCTGCGACCTTCGCCACGTTCTCCAAGGCCGGTCTTCCATATCAATTGTTCTTTGATTGTCTTCGTTCTGATGCCGCAGGGCGCATCAGCGACGACCACGAGAAGAAGCTGAATGACGTCGAGGAGTGGATTTCGGAGTTCATCAAGATTGATCTTCAGTGTCAAGATGTGTTTCACGATGTTCCGTTGAACGGGCCGCGCTTGTTTTTGTTGTCTGGTGTTTCCGGGTCTGGCAAGAGCACGTGGGTGCGGAGTAACAGCATCGTCTGTCGTGACGCTGTCATTTCTTATGATGCTTACCGTCTTGACTTCTACCGTTGGAAAAATGAACTTTTTTCTAATCGGTCGAGCGTTCATGATGAAAAAGCCGAATACATGATCGCCTGGCAATTCTGCAATGAAAATTCCGCAGAATTCCAAAAATTCATGGACGCTCAAATCAACGAAACTTTGAAGTTTGTTAGTCGCACCGGCGGCGACATTTACGTTGACAATACGAACACGTCGCGAAAAGCCCGCGCAAGGTTTGTCGAGCTTGCGAAACAGAAGAAATTCAATGTTATTGGCGTTGAATTTTGGAATCGGTTTGAGACTGTTGTCGCGCGTCAAAAAACCAGAGCAGACAAAACGGTGCCGTACTCTGCGCTGAAGCAACAGCTTTTTTCGCTGTCGCTGTGTTGGCTCGGCTACGAAGTTAACGATGTGATCATGGTGGTTGAGCAATAATTAGCCTATAGAAGCATATCGCCGGACCACCGGATGCGCACGAGGGACCCTAGGGTCCCTCGATTGTTATGTCTTATTGGCTAGATCTCCAAATGATGCCGGAAACATAGATGCCGGCCAGGTTGAAGTCAGGTTTATTCATAAATAACCTGTATTTCAACAAAGGAGATCTCTATGCTCTATGATGGCATTCAACTTCTGGATTCCTCCACAGCTTCAAACCTGTCCATTGAGTCAGGCCCCGACCTGCCAACAACTGGCAATAATTTAGGTGAATTGTTCTACAAGACCGGCGACGCTCTTTACGTGTACGATGGTTCGCAGTGGTCAAAAGTTGCAGGGGGCGCATCCCTGCAACTGGGCGGCCAGAACACTGAAGTGCAATTTAATGATAACGGTGTCCTTGGCGGCAGCACCGCACTCACTTTTGACAAAAACACCGGTAAGCTTTCTGCAACGTCTTTTGCAGGTGTAGGATCTGACCTGACAGGTCTGAACGGAAGCAATATCTCTTCTGGTACAGTCGCTCCAGCCCGTCTTGGATCTGGTACAGCAAGCTCAACAACTTACCTCCGTGGTGATGGTACGTGGTCGGCTGTGTCAGTGGGTGCAGCAGGAGCCAACACGCAGATTCAGTTTAACAATAACGGATCTCTGGCCGGTAGCTCGTCGTTCACATTCAACTCTGCAACTGGTACAGTCAATGCTACAGCATTCTCTGGTTCTGGCGCATCTTTGACGTCTCTGAACGGAAGCAATATCTCTTCTGGTACAGTCGCTCCAGCTCGCCTCGGATCTGGCACAGCTGATAGCACAACGTTCCTGCGTGGTGACGGTACATGGGCAACAGTTTCAGGTGGTGGTGGAAGCTCTTCACTGACATCGACATACGTTGGATTTGGATCTGGCACTAACGCTCTCACAGGAACCGACAAGTTTAGATGGGACGACACCAACAGAACCATCACTCTCGGTAATGGTGGGTCTAACACTGCAAGCGCGACTATTCGCACCGCAAACGTCACGAACATAAACCAGCCGCCAAACCTGACCATTCAGACTGGTGACGCAAACCCTAACCTTATGGATGCTGGCTCGGTGAACATTGTTGCCGGGTCGAGCTCCAGTGGAGCTAGCTCTGCTGGTAACGTCAACATTACTGCTGGTAACTCTGGTGGTACTGGCACCGCCGGCGGTAAGATTGTTCTCTCTGCTGGAACACCTGGTTATGTA